>DASTGV010000132.1:0-16110 GCA_035718765.1 Nocardioidaceae bacterium | reverse complement strand
TTGCCCGCCAGACGGAGCTCGTACGAACCGGCCGCGCTGAAGGTCGCCGTGGTGACAGGCTTGGACGGGTCGGCGAAGGTGACCGTGCCGGGACCGCTGACCTGGGACCAGGTGCTCGTGGTCGCGCCGGGCGGGTTGGGCAGCCCGTCGTCGGTGACGGAGCCGTCCAGCGACACCGGGCCAGGCATCGTGACCGTCTTGTCGGCCCCGGCCTTCACGACCGGCGCGGTGTTGGTCTGCGGACCGGTCGGCCCGAGGTTCGGTGCCGACATCTCGTACATCGCCCCGTCGTTCTCGTCGGGGTGGTTGTCGTTGTCCACGCCGCGGACCGTGGCGTAGAGGTCCATGCGCGAGGGGTCGTTGCTGGCGGGCGCGATGGTGATCGCCGCGGGCTTGTTCATGCCGATGTTGGTGATGTCGATCGTCTGCACCAGGGCACCGGTCTTGGTGACCTCGACGATCTTCTTGAAGTTCCGGTCCATGAGGAACAACGAGTCCCGGGTCTCGCTGTAGCCCATGCCCTCGAGGTCGGTGATGCCGTAAACGCCGACGTCGAAGTGGGTGACCACGTCGTCACCGGTCGGGGCGATGCCGTCGAAGCGGCCGTTGGGCCCGGCGGCCACGCGCCAGACCTCGAGGCCGGTGCCGTCGGTCACGAACAGGTCACCGGACTTGTCGTCGAAGGTCACGTCCTCGGAGTCGCTGTCCCCGAACGCCGACGCCGAGATCGACGTAGGCGTGGGGTCGTCGGCGGTTCCGAACTTGGCGTCGGTGCCGGACACAAGCGAGAAGATCCGCTTCTTGTCGTCGTCGCTGATGAACATCCTCTTGGTCTTCGGGTCGTAGCCGACGCCCGTGGGCTCCTTGGAGAACCTCAGCGTGTTGCCGGTGCTGAGCACCGACGAGCCGTCGAGGGGGAGCTGCCACATGTTGACGTTCTTGTAGATCGTCATCTCGTCGACCTCGGAGTCCACGATGAACAGCCGGCCGGAGTCCTTCATGTAGACGATGCCGGAGGTGTCCGGCGACGGCGGGCTGATCTTGGACAGGTCGGTCTTCTTGACGAGGGTGGCCGTCGAGGTGAGCGGTGCGGCCGCGGCGGCCTGGCCGAGCGGGGCGAGCGAGATCTCAGCGACCTTGCCGAGGGTCGCGTTGGCCCCCGAGTCCGTCGCGTAGAGGCTCGTGGCCTTCGAGGTGTCGGTCGGGTCGGCAGTGGCACCGAACGCGAGCGAGCGCAGCTGGGTGGTCGGCACACCGCTGATGTCGAGCGCCGGCGCGACCTGCTTGCCGGTGCTGGTCACGGGGACCAGCCGGGAGGCCACGGGGTCCGCGACGTAGACGCGACGCGTCGCGGGGTCGTACGCGACCCCCACGGGCTTGTGCCCGGCCAGTCCCGCGACGCGGCCGGTCGCGACCGCACGCATGGTGTGGCCCTTGGCCCGCAGCGACACGAGACGGCTGCGCGCGGCGTCGAGTCCCAGCCAGGAGCGGGTCTGCGGGTCGTAGGTCAGGGCCCGGACCGCGGCGACGCTCGCACCGGTGACCGTACGACGGGCGGGGCGGACGGTCCCGCGCGCGCCGGCCGGCCAGGTCACGAACGTCCGGCCGGCGAGGGCGGCGAGCCGGCCCCGGCCGTTGTCCGCGAGGGTGCCGGGGGTGAGGCGCACGGCGAGCTGCACCCGGCGCACGAGCTTGTCGCTGCGCGGGTCGAGCAGCCGGATGGCGGTCGCACGCGGGCGGCTCTGGGCGATCGCGAGCAGGCGCGGCCCGTCCAGGAAGGTCGCGCCCGTCGGGTGGGCCAGGCCCAGCTCGCGGGTGTAGATGGGCCGCTTCTCGAACGGCTTCACCGGCGGCGTCTTCGCGGCGGCCGGTGCCGGCGCGGCCGCGGACCGAGCCGGTGCAGCCACGGCCGTGGTGCCGGCCCCCGTGACGGGCGGGACGAGCAGCGCCGCGCCGAGCACGAGAGCGCCCGTCACGGTGCGGGTCGTGTGGCGGGTCGTGTGGCGGGTCGTGTCGGTGCGCGTGCCAGCCATGTGGTGTGCCTCCCCTTGTCGACTGCTCGTCACAGTTCAGTCATCAGTTCGTCCAGAGGCCTCGGGCATTGGTACTACTTCGGCTACGCCAGACGGGCGTGCTCGACGGCGGTTCAGCCGTTGGCCTGGTGCCAGCTCGCGACGGCGCGGTCCCAGACGCTCTTGTCCCGCGTGATCTTGAAGCAGCTCGGCAGGTGGTCCGGGTAGGGGCCCTTGCCCAGCCACACCATCGTGTTCCCCGAGCAGCTCTTGAGCTTTCCGGGCGGCAGCCCCAGGCCGACCGGCCCGGCCTTCTGGTCGGCGCGGAACACGTTGTCCTCCAGCACGAGGCGCGGCCCGTTCTTGTCCCACTTGAAGAAGCCCGCGGTGCCCGGGATCGGCTTCTCGTCCTTGTAGGTACGCGGCATCGGCTGCAGGCGCACCAGAGAGCTGCGGATCGTCCAGACGTTCTGGTCGCCGCTCGGCTCGTTGTGGAAGCTGCGGGCGCTGAAGGCGTTGTAGCAGCCGTCGAGCAGCGACTGGGAGACAGTGCCGCCGAGCAGTGCGTCGTTCTCGATGCAGTCGTCGCGGCTGAACGACAGGTTCACGCGGCGTACGACGAAGTGCCCGGCCTGTTGCTCGAGCCGGATCGAGTCGCCGTACCCGTGCACGGTGATGTCCTCGACCGTCGCACGGGGTGCGTCGACGATGACGGCCGCGGTGCCGTGCATCTTGCTCCACGAGGTGTCCGGAGGCCAGGTGCCGATGAACGTCCCACCGGACAGGCACACACGCTCGTTCCCGCCGAGCTCGACGGCGTAGTGGGTCCGGCCCCGCCAGGTCGCGTCGGCCGCGGACACCAGCGTCCACCGGGTGACGTCTGTCTGCGAGAAGCGGCCGTCGCGAGGCCCGGACACGTGGACGGTGTGGTAGTGCGAACCCTTGCAGACGGTGGGCTGGGCGAGCCGGTTCGTCACGACCACGACGGCGCCGGCGCCCGCGCCGACCAGGAGCAGGGCCAGCACGATGCCCACCACGAGCGCACGGCGCCGGTGCCCGCGGACGAGTCCGGGCCGGGGATCGGTCATCTCCCGGTCGTGCTCCCGGCCAGCACACCCGTGGGCACGGACCGCTGCTCGGGAATGCCCGCGGCCTCGGCGGGCGCGGTGGACGGCACGACCGGCACGGGCACCGGCCGGCCGAGCAGCTCGCCGTACAGGTCGTCCAGGGCGGCGCACATGAGCTCGGGCGCGAACGACGGCCGCACCCGGGCCCGGGCCTGCGCGCCCATCGCCTCGGCCTCGACAGGGTGGTCGAGCATCCACAGCACGGAGCGGGCCAGCGCCGCGGGGTCCGACGGCTCGGCCAGCAGCCCGGTCGAGCCGGGCTCGACCAGGTCGGGCACGCCGTTCACCGCGGTCGCCACGACCGGCCGGCCCGACGCCATCGCCTCGGTGACGGCCCGGCCGAGGCCTTCGTACAGGGACGGCACGACGTAGACGTCGAAGCTCGCGGCGACGCGGGGAGCGTCGGCGCGGAAGCCGGTGAACAGCACGGGCACCCCGAGCCGCTCGGCCTCCCGCCACGTCTCTTCCTCGAGCCCCCGGGTCTCGAGGGTGGCGTCGCCGACCATCACGAACTGCACGTCCGGCCGTTGCGCGTGCACCAGGGCGCACATCCTGACGAAGTCGAGGGGGCACTTCTGCGCGACGATCCGGCCCACCGTGCCCACGACCGGGCGGTGGGGGTCGAGCCCGAGCTCGTCGCGCACGGCCGGGTCGGCCTCGGTGGGGATGTCGTCCAGCTCGACGGCCGACGGCACGGCGACGATGTCCCCGGGGCCGGCGACGCGCTGCTCGACCGCCTCCCGGGCCACGGACGGCGCCACCGCGACGTACCGGTTCGCGAGGCGGCGCGCGGCCCGGTCGAGGAGCAGGTAGAGGCGCTTGCGCGCCGGGCTCAGCCCGTCGTGGACGGCGAAGATGTGGAACGTGTGCACGACCACCGGGACGCCGGCCAGCTTCGCGGCCACCCGGCCGATCAGGCCCGCCTTCGAGCAGTGCGTGTGCACGACGGTGAAGCGCTCGCGCCGCATCAGCCGGACCAGCTCGCGGCAGGCGAGCAGGTCGTGCAGCGGGGAGATCTGCTCACGCATGTGCCGGACGTACGTCGTCCGGACGCCACCCGCCTCGGCGGCCTCCCACAGCGGTCCCCCCGGCATCGAGGCGACCCAGGACTCGTAGCGCTGCGGGTCCATGCCCGCGGCGGAGAGGAGGGTGTTGCCGCCGGAGCCGCCCGCGAACCGGGTGATCACGTGCAGCACCTTGACCCGCGGCTGCGCGGGCTGGGCCGGCATCGCGTCGTCCGGTACCACGCGCTGCGGCGCCAGCGGCCACACCGTCCTCACGGTCGGCTCGCCGAGGCGGAGCGCTCGGTCGGCAGCACCTTGAGCGCCGCCTCCACCATCAGGGCGAGACCGTCGCGCAGCGAGACCTGCGGGTGGTAGCCGAAGCCGCTCTCGGCGACGCTCGTGTCGGCGGCGGTGTGCCGCACGTCGCCGCGCTGCACCGGCAGCCGCACCAGCTCGATGGGCCGCAGCAGCTCACCGATCGTGTCGATCACCGAGTTCAGCGTGGTCCGCGCGCCACCGCCGATGTTGGCCACGCCGGTCCACGGCGACAGCGCCGCCTGCCGCATGGCGGCGACCACGTCGGCGACGTAGGTGAAGTCCCGGCTCTGCTCGCCGTTGCCGTAGAGCAGGAAGGGGCTTCCGTCGAGCGACGACGAGACCAGCCGCGAGAAGGCCATGTCCGGCCGCTGCCGCGGGCCGTAGACCGTGAACAGGCGCAGCGACGCCGTGGGGACGCCGGACGTGGTGCGGTACAGCTCGCAGAGGTGCTCGGCCGCCAGCTTGGTCACGCCGTACGGCGAGACGGGGCGCGGCGTCAGGTCCTCGTGGGTCGGGAACGCCTCGGCGTCGCCGTACACCGACGAGCTGGAGGCGTAGACGACCTTCCACAGCGACGCGTTCCGGGCGGCCTCCAGGACCTGCTGGGTGGCCAGCACGTTGCGGGCGAGGTAGGGCTGGAAGTCGTTGCCCCACGAGCCGCGCACGCCGGGCTGGCCGGCCAGGTGGTAGACCACGTCGGCCTGCTCGAACAGCCGGGCCAGTGGTGCGCAGGTCAGGTCCAGGCGGTGCAGCGTGAAGCCGTCGCGGCCCACGAGCCCGGCCACGTTGGCCTCCTTGAGACGCGGGTCGTAGTAGTCCGTGAAGCTGTCCAGGCCGACCACCTCGTCCCCGTGGTCGAGCAGGTGGGCGGACAGATGGGAGCCGATGAATCCTGCCGCCCCCGTGACGATCGCTCTCATGGTGTCCTCGTTTCCTCTCCGTGTCCGGTCTGGTGTCCGTGTCCGTGTCCCTGGTCCGGGAGGACCCGGACCAGCATCGAGATCAGGAGCGACGGGTCCGCGTCGCCGCGGGTGGCCGCGCGGTAGGCGCGGTCGAGCTGCGCGAGCATGAGCAGGTCACGCCACATGCGGGTGGGGACCCCGACCCGGTCCAGGCCCGTCGAGACGAAGCCGCGCACGGCCTTGCCGAAGGCCGAGCGGCCGGCCAGCGCGTCGCCGAGCCGGTTGCCGGCGTAGCGCACCGCGAAGCCCCCGAGGTCGATCAGCGGGTCCGAGCCCAGCGAGCCCAGGCCCCAGTCCTCGACGGCCACCACGCGTCCGTGCGACATCCGCACGTGCCGCGGGCACAGGCAGCCGTGCACGACGGTCCGGGGGACCAGCTGGGAGCCCATCGCCCGCTGTGCGCGCAGCAGGTCGTCCAGGCCCACCGCCGTACGGCTGATCGGTGGGTACAGGTCGAGGAGCCACCGGGCGCCCGCGGCGCCGACCGCGGCCGGCACGGGCTCGCCCTCGACGGTCTGCTGCCAGAGCTTGTCGAGCCAGGTCCCGACCGCCTCGAGGACCACGGGCGCCGGCTCCTTGCGCTGGCGTCCCCGCATCGGGCGCCGCGGCTCGGGCACGATCGGGTCCTTGTCCTGCGGCGCGGTCACCACCAGCCCGACAGCGGTGGGGCTGGCCTGGACGCGCTGCACCACGTGCGGCACGGTGCGGACCATCTCGGCGTCCAGGCGGCTGCGGAGCCCGCCCAGGACGGCCTCCTCGTGGTCGAGGACGACGCTCGCGGCGCCGGCGTCGGCCACGGCGATCGAGAGCACGTGCCGCTGCCTCTCGGGGCGGCCGACCAGCAGCCGCCGGCCCGCGGGTACGGCGGCCGGCACGACGTCCACGACCTGGAGCTGCCGACGCTCCAGGAAGGTCGGGAGCGGCTCGAGGTCGTGGGTCGGGCGAGTGGGGCCGTCCGACCGGGCGGCCGCCCGCCCCGGCGGCGACGTCATCAGGCCAGCTCGGTCGTGGTGACGGTCGGGTTGCGTGGTGAGCACGGCATCTCCGGGGACATGACACGACGAGGAGCACGGCCCGGCACGCAGGACGAGGGATGGGGGGCTGATCCCGGGTTGACCGCGTGCCGGACCGCGCGCTGGGGCCCGGCGGGAGGTGCCGGGGCAGGGATGAGGATGCGCATGTGCTTCCACCTGGATCGTGTCCGAGGACCGCTAGGCGGCCGGTTCGTCTGGAAACCTACGGAGCCCGGGACCCGGCGGTATCAGACAGGAGGGCGATGTTGGGTACGCCGAAATGGCGAGCCGTCGAAGGGCGTCGTCAGCCCCGGGAACGACGCTGTGACGGGCCGTCCTCGTCGAGCCCGACACGGCGCGCGAGGGACACCGCGGCGAGGGTGCTGTGCACGTCCAGCTTGTGCAGCACATGGTTGATGTGGGTGCGCACGGTATGCGGGGAGAGCGTGTACTTGTCGGCGATCTCCTGACGCGAGAGACCCTGCGTGAGCGCACGCAGGATGTCGAGCTCTCGGGTGGTCAGGGACGCGAACGCGTCGCTCGTGTGCTGGCGCGTCCGCCCGACGTCGACGAGGTGGTCGAGCACCGGGCCGAGCAGGTCCGGCGGGATCCAGCCCTCCCCGCGGGCGACCCCCGTCAGCACCCGCACCAGGTGCTCCACGGACGCGGACTGGTCGATCCACCCGCGCACGCCCGCGCGCACGACCGACGTGATCAGCGCAGGGTCCCGCGAGTCGCTCAGCACCACCACGCAGAGGTCGGGTCGGGCGTCGAACAGGTCGTGCAGGGCCTGGTCGAGGCCGCGCTCCACGGCACCGAGGTGCAGCAGCAGCACGTGCACCTCGCCCAGGGCTACGGCGTGCCGGCCCCAGGCCAGGTCGGTGTGCGCGGCGACCAGGTCGACGTCCTCACGGGGCCGGAGCAGCACCTCGAGCGCGTCGACCCAGGCGCGGAGCGGGTGCACCAGGGCCAACCGGACGGGACCGGGCGTGACGGGGCCACCCTCACTCGAGGTCGACATCGCTGGCCGCGTGGTGGGCGTGCAACGTCTCCTCGTACACCACCACGGCCTGCAGCCGCGAGTGCACGCCGAGCTTGGCGAGGATGTTCTGGACGTGGGTCCGGACCGTGCTCTCGCTGACGCCGAGACGACGCACGATCTGACGGGTCTCGAAGCCACGGGCCAGCATGTCCAGCACGGTCCGCTCGCGGTCGGTCAGGTCGTGCCCCCGCCGGCGCTGCTGCGGGATCGGCTCGCTGCGACGCAGCTGGCGCAGGAGCGCCGGGTGCACCGTGAAGCCGCCCCCGGCGGCGACGTCGATCGCGGCGCTGATCGCCTCGATCCGCTGTCCCTTCAGCACGTAGCCGGAGACCCCGGCCTCCAGGGCCTCGGCGAGGTAGGTGGGCTCGTCCGCACCGGTGATCACGACGACCTTGGTCCGGGGGTGCCGGGCCTTGACCTCGCGGGCCGCGTCGAGCCCCGACCCGACGGGGAAGGACAGGTCGGTGAGCAGGACGTCGGGGTCGTGCCGCTCGACGGCGCGGACGGCGTCCACCGGGTTGGTGACGGCGGCCTCGACGACGTGGCCGTGCTGCGCGAGCGCGGTGGCGAGGGCCTCGAGCAGCAGACGGTGGTCCTCGCAGAGCACGATCCTCATGCCGAGTGCCTCTGCGTGACGAGACCACCGACGTGGGTGGGCATCGAGAGCGTGAGCCGGGCGCCGCCGAGACGGCTGCGTCCGATGTCGAGCGTGCCGCGCACCCGGCTGACGAACCGGCGGACCGTGACGAGCCCCAGACCCTGCTGGGTCGGCACCCGGCCGAAGCCCGGGCCGTCGTCGGAGACCTCCAGCACGGCCCGGCTGCCCTCGCGTCGTACCGCGACCTCGACGGTGCCGTCGGGACCGGCGGCGCGCACCGCGTTGTCGACCAGGTTCCGGGTCGACCGCCGCAGCGCCGTCTCGTCGGTCAGCGCCATCACGGCCGGCTCCTGGACGATGCGTACGTCGCACCCGGCGCTCAGGCTCACCGACGAGCAGGTGCTCGCGACGACCGCGCCGACATCGACGACGGAGAAGTCCTGGTCGCTGTCCGTGCTCCCGGAGGACGAGACCAGCTCCGCGATCCAGTCGACCTCGTGGCAGATGAGGCGCAGTCGCTCGGCGACCCCCGCGTCCTCCGCCACCTCTGCCTCGACCACGGCCGCGAGCGCACGCAGAGCCGCCAGGGACTGGCGGATGTCGTGGCGCAACCGCGCGTCCAGGGCGTCGTGCGGTTCGGTGCCCGCCCGGGCGGACCCTTCTCGAACCCTCAACTGCTTCAACTGCATGTCGTGCCCCCCATGCCCGAGATGCTCGTGGTTCTATGTGAAGCGCTCGTCCCCCCCGGGACGAGTGGCCTTCGGTATGCGTTGGGCCCACACCTTCGACCGCTCATCGCGCTTGCTGTCCATCGGACCGTAACCCCGTGTTCGCCCATTGCGACACGCCCTAACCCGAATTAGGTCCGATGTGACTAAGGACCACCGACCCTGGACCCCCCTGACCGAGTCAGATGAAGTAACGCGTCTACGTCTTTGTGACGACCATCCGCCGTGTCGGTATCAAAAGCGATAGTTGCGGCTCGCGCTTCACGGCGTGGCGAGACTCATCACTCGTCATCCTGGTGTAGCGGCAGCGCGGGGTCGCCGCGGCCGCGGAAGCTCGCTCGTCGGACGTAGTTCCGGCGTAGGACGACCGCCCCGGGACAGGCCCGTGGTCGCGTCGTCGGGCGCCGGCGTGAGCCCCGGGCGCGGACCCGCGTCCGGGGCTAACGCAGGTGGCTCAGGGCCGCAGCAGCCGGCGCGAGACCAGGTGCGTGCCCGAGGTGTTGCCGGCACGGTCGGTGGCGGTGAAGCGCACCTCGAGCAGGCCCTTGCGCAGGCCGTAGAGGCGCTCGCGGAAGGACCGCGTGGACGAGACGCCGAGGCGCGTCGCACTGGCCCGGCGCAGGGCCGCTGCCTTGCTCGCGGCGCGCACCCAGCTGTGCGTGCCCGAGCGGTAGGCGAACCACGTGCTGCCCCGCTTCTCGATCACCTTGACCGTCACGTAGCGGACCCCGGACCCCGACCCGTCGGAGGCCACGCCCCGCAGCGTCCGCCAGGCGGAGACGGCCGACCGGTTCGTGGCCGGCAGCACCAGCGCGACGCTCGGCGCGGCGGTGTCGCGGGCGGTCGGACCACCGGACCCCGTCCCGGACGTGCGGACCGAGACGGTGCCCGCGGACACCGTGCGGGCGTTCCCCGCCGAGTCGGTGAGGGTCACCAGCGGCGTGTAGCTGCCGGCGGCCGCGAACACGTGCGACGTCGTCGTGCCGGTCGTCCAGGCGGTGCCGGACCCGTCCCCCCAGTCCACCTGCCGCTTGATGTCGGCCGTGGCCGTGAAGTCGTCACCGAGCGCCTGCTGCTGGAGGGTGACGGCCGTGGAGCCGGCGAGCGCGCTGGTGGTGGAGACCGAGTACGAGCCCACGGGTGCGTTCGTGTCCTTGACGGTCACCGTCCGGGTGGCGGTGCTCGACCCGCCGGAGTTCTTCACGGTCAGCGTCACCGGGTAGTCGCCCGGCTCCGTGTAGGTGTGCGACGGGTCGGCCACCGTGGAGGAGTCACCGTCCCCGAAGTCCCAGCTCCAGCTCGTCGGCGTGCCGCCGGTCGAGGCGTCGGTGAAGTCGACGTGCAGGGGCGCCGAGCCGGAGCTCGGGGACGCGGTGAACGCCGCGGTCGGCGGCTCGACGGCGTCGCCGTCGATCGAGAAGGACACCTCGTCCATCACGCCCTGGTAGTAGTCGCCCGTCGGGTAGGCGCCCACGATCATGTTGAGGCCGTTGTAGATCGAGCCCACGGCCTTCGCCTTGCTGTACTTCGTCCCGTCGACGGTCAGCACCACCGAGCTGGCGGACTTCTCGCAGCGGATGTCGTGCCACTGCCCGTCCTGGAGACCGGGCCGGCTGGTCGCCGTCACCGAGCCGAGGGTGCCCTTGAAGTAGCAGGTCACCGAGCCGTCGGGCTGCATCTCGACCTTGTACTCGTAGTTGGGAGTCGCCGTGGCCTCGCCCTTGCGGAACAGGTCGTAGTCGGGCACGGCCGGCACCGTCGTGGTCTTCAGGCTGAACGCGATGTGCACGTCCCGGTTGTAGGCGTTCAGGTCCGGGGCGTTCGGGATGGTGACGTACGACGACCTGCCGTTGAAGCCGTACGCCTTGCCAGAGGTCCCGGTCTCGCCGAGCGTGACCTGGTGGATGGTGCCGGGGTGGCTCCCCGTGGCGTCGGTCATCGTCCCGCCGCTGGTCTCGTCCATGTGCCACACGTCGTGGGTCGCGTGGATGACCCCGGCCGTGGTCGCGGCCTGCGCAGCGGTCCCGAGGCTGCCGGTCGGGGAGAGGACGGCCGCACAGGCGGCCACGGCGGTGATGGCGACGGCGCGGGCCGGGCCGCGCCGTGAAGTGTGTCCGGACACGTCAGATGCCCCCTCGTGGGCGATGCCGGGAAGCGCCCCCATATGGCGCTTCCGTGGTCATTGACCACCACATCGGACAAGGGTGGGTACGCACCATCCGCGTAAGACGGAGGCTGCCTACGTCAGATGCACGACTCGCCGGTCAGGGGGCCGCCGGCGGCCGCGGGTGGACCTCAGCCGTGCAGCCGGAACCAGGTGATCTTGCCGTCGCGGGTGGGCTCGGCTCCCCACTCGTCGCTGATGTAGTCCACGAGGTACATCCCGCGCCCGCTCTCGTCCTCCGGCTCCGCGTGGTTCAGCCTCGGCAGGAGCGGTGAGCCGTCCCGCACGAGGATCCGCAGGGAGTCCCCGCTCTCGCACTCGACCCGCAGCACGATCGGGGGCGCGGCGTACCGCACGCCGTTCGTGACCAGCTCCGAGACCAGCAGCTCGGCGTCGTCGAGGGCGGGGGCGTGGTGGGGTGCGCAGATCGCGGTGCGCAGGAACTCCCGCGACCGCGCGGCGGCCTCGACGTCCAGCGGCAGGACGATCTCGGCGGGTGACGTGACGTCACACATGTGCGGGGTGCCCCCTTCTCGGGCTCGCGGGTGTCGAACAGGTTCTACCCAGTCCGGGGCTCTCCCACGCGTGGCGTAGCGGTTCCGTACGACGACTCGACCGCGGCCAGGTGGTCGGCCAGCCCGCCGGCGGCGCGGGCGGCCATCCGGCCGCTCGTGCGGACCGTGATCTCGGACGTGCGCAGCAGCCGGTGACCGGTCCGCGCCAGCCGGTCCACCAGGGCCTGGTCCTCACCCAGGGGGACGGCGGGGAACCCGCCCACGGCGAGGTACGCGTCGGCGCGCACCGCGAGGTTGGCGCCGTAGACGTGGTCGTGCTGGTGCTGGGCGTCGCCGGCGCGGAGACCGGCGGCCAGGAGACGGTCGTACGCCGCGCGGCCGTCCGGACTGCCCCGCCACCGGTCCAGGGGCGCGAGGCCGACGACGCCCACCACGCGGGAGCGCCGGGCGTGCGCGAGCACGTCCACCACCCAGCGGGCCCCGACCCGGGTGTCGGCGTCGGTGCTGAGCACCCAGGTGTCCGCGGGCGGGGAGCCGAGCCGGGCCAGCGCGCGCCGCACGCCGAGGTCGCGGACCTGGCCGACGCACCAGGAGGTGTCGTCCACCGTGACCCCGCCGTCCGGGCCGAGCGCCTCCGCGGCCACGGCGGCGGTGGCGTCGCGGCAGCGGTGCGCGACCACCTCGATGGTGGCGCGCGCCACGCAGGTCAGGGCCCGGGCCGCGTGCAGCGCCCGGCGGAGGTCGCGGACGGTGCCTCCGACGGTGGCCGCCTCGTCGCGTGCGGGCACGGTGACCACGACGTCGGTCACCGGTCGCTCTCCCGAGCCTCCAGCAGGGCGCGCCCCCGGCCCTCCAGGGTGGCGTCGACGTGGTGCTGCCGGACGTAGAGGGTCAGGTCCGCCAGCGTGCGGCCGAGCCGCTCGTCGGTGCTGAGCCCGCCCGGGCCGACGACCCGGCCCGCCTCCACGACCACCTGTTCACAGGCGCCGACGACGCTGGTCCGGGCGGCCGCGACCGGTGCCGCCGGGGGGAGGTCCGGGTCGCCGTCGAGCCGCCCGGCGACGTGGTCCAGCACGGTCCGCGCCTGCCAGACCTGCTGGTCCATCAGGCCCACGCGCCGCAGCTGGTGCGGGGTGGGGGAGAACCGGCGGAGCCCGGTCGCGACCTGGTCGACCACGGACCGGGCGCCGCCCGCCCACACCGCGGCCACGCCCAGGCCGCCGAGCGCGAAGCCCCGACGGCCCAGGTAGAAGCCTCCGCCGCCCACGGGCTCCTCGGCGGTCACGAGGTCGGCGTGCACCGTGAAGCTGCGGGAGGCGTCCATCGCGGCGGTGCGCCAGGTGGACCGGTCCGGCCGGAACCGGTCGGCGGCGACGTCGAACAGCAGGTACTCGCCCTCGTCGGTGGACGCGGTCACCAGCGCCCGGTCGACGACGTCGACCCCGGAGGCGAACCGCAGCTCACCCCGCAGGCGCCAGCCGTCCCCGGTGCGGGCCGCCTCGAGACCGGTGCCCGCGGAGCGGGAGGCCCACACGCCGTACAGGCCCGGCCGCGCCGCGCAGCCGGCCTCGCCGAGGATGCGGACGGCGTCGGCGTGACCCTCGACCAGCCGGGCCAGCGTGAGGTCGCACGACCCCACGTCGAAGAGCCGGGCGACGAGCCGGCCGAGCGGGACGTCCCAGGCACGGCCGAGCACCACCTCGGCGACCGCGTCGCGCATCGCCGTCACCGACGTGCGCAGCTCCGGGTGCTCGGTCATGCCGGACGCTCGAAGACGTCGAGGACGAAGTCCTCGTCGCGGTGCTCGACGAGGTGCCGAGCGTCGTGCTCGGCCGCAGCCTGCCGGAGCAGGCCGTGCAGCTGGACGCCGCTGCGGTGCCCGTCGTGCGGGTGGTGCGCCCAGTGCACGCAGACGAGGTGACCGCCCGGGGCGCAGGCGGTCCACAGCGTCGCGAGCGCGGCGGCCAGGTCGTCGAGGTAGTAGAGGAACTCGGCGGCGACCACGAGGTCCACGGGTCCCTCGAGCGGGCTCTCCGGCAACCGGGACTCCGCTAGCCGCACATGGGGGAGCGCGGCCGTCCGCTCGCGGGTGGCGGCCACGGCGCGCGGCGAGCCGTCGCTGGCCACGAGGTCGCCGACCCGGGCCGCCAGCGCCGCTGTGCCCACGCCGATCCCGCACCCGGGCTCCCACGCCCGCGCGTAGTGCTCGCGGGGCAGGCAGGCCAGCAGGACGGCCAGCTTGCGGCGCTCGTACCAGCTGCTGCGCACCGACCAGGGGTCCGGGTCGGCCGCGTACATCGCGTCGAAGTCCGGGCTCATCCGACCAGCACCTCGTGCGGCCAGGAGACGACGTCAGGCGGCAGGACCGGCCCGAGGCCGGGAGCCAGGGGCTCCGTCTGCGAGGTGTACGACGCCAGGGCACGTGCGCGCGCGGCCCGGTCCGGCTCGTCCAGCGCGAGGCGGGTCACGTCGTCCGTCACCTCCTCCGGGGGCGTCCAGTGCGGGGTCCACAGCAGCGTCTCGTGCACCGGCACCCCGAGCGTGACCCCGGCCCGCAAGGCGGCGTGGGCGGCGGCGCGGTGGTCCGGGTGCGGGTCGTCGCGCCACAGCGTGACGAGGTGGACGGTGCCGTGCCGGTCGACGTGCCTCAGGACCGCGTCCAGCGCGGTCCCCGGGGCCTCCAGCAGACCTCCGTCGGGGAGGCGGGCGGTGACGGCGGAACGCACCCCCAGGTGGCGCGTGGCGGTCCAGAGCTCGCGTTCGCGCCGGTCCCCGAGGCCGGCGACGACGGTGCCGGTGTGCGCGACGGCGGCCTCGCCGGAGGTGAGGCAGAGCACGTCGACGGCGGCGCCGCGCCGGGCCAGCCCGGCGAGCAGCCCGCCCATCGCGAGGGTCTCGTCGTCCGGGTGCGCCACGACCGCGAGCACGGACGGCGCGAGCCCGAGGGACAGCTCGTCCAGCGGGACGGCAGGCGCGCCGGCCAGGCGTTCCTGCCAGGCGGCGAGGTGGACGGACGGTGGGGTGACGGGCATCGCCGCCGGGGCGTGGACGGTCACGAGGGCAGCCTCCGGGTCGGGGGAGCGCGGCTGCTCCTCAACCGCGCGACCTCCCGTACCCAGGTGCGCGCGTCACGTGCACCGGACCGGCAAGGTCGTCGGTGTCAGTCCCGGGCGGGAGCGGGGTTGCCGGCCTCGTCGTACGGCATCTCGAGCGCGAAGAGCTGGTCGAGGCCGGTGAGCTTGAGCAGCTTGATCATCTCGGCGTCCGCGACCCGCAGGACCAGCGCGCGTCCCTGGGCCTTGAGCCGCTTGTGCGCGCCGACCAGCACCCCGAGGCCGGAGGAGTCGATGTAGGTGACCTGCTGGAGGTCGACCACGACCGTCTCGACGTCGCTGTTCGCCGCCTTGACCAGCTCGCTGGTGAGCGTGTCCAGGGTGGCGAAGTCGATCTCGCCGTGACCGGCCAGGGTCAGGGTCTGTGCGTCCTCGGTCGTGTCGATGACCAGCTGCATGGCGTCCTCTGCTCGTGCTCGTGCGTGGTGCGTCCCGCTCCGGTCACCTTAACCGGCGTGTCCCGAGACCCGGCCACGGGTCCCGGGACACGCCCGCGGGGTCAGCTGCCGAGGCGCGCCAGCTGGTTGCGGACCAGCGACTGGGGACGCTGCTGCTCGCCCTGCTGGGCGCCCAGCACCACCAGCGCCCCGGTGACCACCGGGATGGCCCACTGCGCGAGCCGGAGCTGCCGCTGTGCCTTCGCGAGCTCCTCGCCGGCACCCGGGTGCGGCTCGGTGGCGCCCTCCGCCCCTTCGTCGGCGTGCTGGGCGACCTTGCGGCCGAGCGCGCCGCTGTAGGCGGTGAGACCGACGGCGGCGCCGGTGAGGGCGGACTTCACGACCGTGTTCATGCGGGCGCCCGGCTGGGTGGCGACCCGGGTCTTGTTCGCGGCGATCAGGCCGAGCCCGCCGACGACGTGCGCCCCGATGGCGGCGGCGTTGACCGGAGCCCACCGACCCCAGCCCTTGGCGGACAGGGCGGTGCGCTCACGCGGGTCACGGGCCTTGGCGGTGGCACCGTTGAGGCCCACGGCGCCCATCAGCGAGCCGCCGAACCAGGCGGCGAGGCCGGTGTCGTGCAGGCCGCGGACGAGGGTGTTCTTCTCGGACATGGGTCTCCTTAGAGGGATCGTGGGTGAAGCGTGCGGCGTACCCGAGGGGCGGCACGTCATGCCCCGTCGGTGCGGTCTTCCTCGGCGTGCGCCTCGCGCAGCTCGCGGCCGCGCTCGATGTCCTCGCGCCGCTTCTTCTCGGCCTTCTCGATCTTGCGGGTGTCGCGCGGCGGCAGCTGGATGTCGCGCTCGGCGGGCAGCCCGGACTGCAGCTCCCGGCCGCGCTCGAGCTCGGAGTCGAGCTCGGCGCCGAACAGCAGCGCCAGGTTGGTGATCCACAGCCACAGCAGGAAGACCACGACACCGGCGAGCGCACCGTAGGTCTTGTTGTACGACGAGAAGTTCGCGACGTAGAAGCCGAACAGGGCCGACGCGGCGATCCAGACGACGATGGCCAGCAGCGCGCCGACGCTGATCCAGCGGAACTTCGGCTGCTGGATGTTCGGGGTCGCGTAGTAGAGGA
>DASTGV010000131.1:0-10100 GCA_035718765.1 Nocardioidaceae bacterium | reverse complement strand
CGTGGCATCCCCGCGGCGGCGGTGCGGGGAGGTGGTCCGGCTCGAGCCGTGGCCAAGACGGTCCCAAGCGCCGCGGTGCATCGTGAGGTCATGGACCTGACCCGGGCCGCGCGGCGGCAGACGGACCCCCTGGTGCCCGCGATGGCCACTCTGGTGCTGGTGGACGTCGTCGGCGGTCTGCTCGCCGTGGTGTCGGGCGTGAACACGTGGGGCCAGGCGTGGGGCAGCCGTGCGCTGCTGGCCGCGCCGCTGCCGATGATCGCGGCGCAGGTGCTGCTGACCGCCGTCGCCGTCCGGGCGCGCCGCCGGACCGCCGTCGTAGCGGCCGGGCTGCTGGCCGCGGCCTGCCTGGTCAGCGTGGCGTCCGGCTTCTTCGACGGCGGCCTGGCCAACGACCGGCTGGGCCCGGGCCTGGTCGTCTTCCAGACCCTGCTGCTGACCGTCACCGCCGTGGTCGGGGTGCTCGCGCTGCTGCGCGCGGTGCGGCTCGCGCGCCGAGTGCCTCAGACCCGCTGAGCGCGCAGGAACTTCCCGAAGTGCGGCACGGTGAACGCCACCGTGCCCCGCTCGCTGGAGTACACGAGGCCCTTCTTGATCAGCCCGTCGCGGGCCGGTGAGAGGCTCTGCGGCTTGCGGCCCAGCGACCGGGCGATGTCGCTGGTGGGCACCGCCCCGTCGTCGTGGTGCTGGGCCAGGTCGGCCATCGACCGCATGTACTCCCGCTCCGCCGGCGTGGCCCGGTCGTAGCGCGCGCCGAAGAAGCCCACCGCCAGCTCGCCCTCGGCCTCCGGGGCCGCCTCCTGCACGTCGGAGACCTGGATGGGGCTGGCCACCGCGGTGTCCCAGGTGACCTTGCCGTAGGCCTGCACGAAGTAGGGGTACCCGTCGGTGAGCGCGTAGAGCTCGTCGAGCGCGTCCGGCGCGTAGTCGACGTCCTCGGTGCCGGCCGGCACGAGCAGCGCCCGGTCGGCCATCTCCCGTGGCAGCCGGTCGACGACGACGTACCGGAAGAGCCGCTCGGCGTAGGACTTGCTGGCCGCCAGGGCGACCGGCAGGTGCGGCAGGCCGGCACCCACCACCACCAGCGGCGCGCCCTGCTGGCTGATCTCGTGGCAGGCACCGCAGAGCGCGGCGAGCTCGTCGGTGGAGATGTCCTGCATCTCGTCGACGAAGATCCCGATGCCGACCCCGAGGTCCCGGGCCAGGTCGGCGACGTCGGTGAACAGCTCGATGAGGTCGAGCTCCAGGTCGCCGGAGTCCGCGCGGCCCTTGATGGCGGGTACGTCGACCGGCGGCTGCCACCGCACGCCCTTGCGGTCGGGGAGCGGCGTGCGCAGCGCGAACGACTTGAGCACCCCGGCGACCGCGTCGACGCGCTCGGGGTCGCGGTGCCGGTGCGCCACCTCGCGGACCGCGGCGTGCACGGCCTGGGCGAGCGGCAGCCGCAGCGACTGGTCCGGGCGGGCCTCGAACTTGCCGGTGCCCCACGCCCGCTTGACGGCCTGTCCGCGCAGCGCGTTCAGCAGCACCGTCTTGCCGACGCCGCGCAGCCCGGAGAGCACCATCGAGCGTTCCGGCCGGCCGGCCGCGACCCGCTCGAGGGTCACCTCGAACTGGCTCAGCTCGCGGTCCCGACCGGCCAGCTCGGGCGGCCGCTGGCCCGCGCCGGGCGCGTAGGGGTTCCTCACCGGGTCCACGATCGAACAGTATCCAGGTCTCTAGCGCGATCCGTAGATTTCGCTAGCGAACGCAATCGTGTCGCCGCGCCGGGGCAGATGCGGGTCGAGCCCGAGGCTCCGGTCAGCCGACGAGGTCGCCGTCGACCCGGCCGAGCCGGGCCCGGTGCACGTCGTACGACTTCGCCAGGCCGAGGCGCAGCGCCTCGACCAGGGCGGGCACGTCCTCGGCCGGTAGCCGGAACGACCCGGTGCAGGTGCCGCCGATCCACAGCGACAGGACCACGACGCCGGCCTCGGCGTGCCAGGAGACCCGGAGCGCACGCTCGGGCCCGCGGGCGTCGAGGAACACCTCGCCCGTGGCCGGCAGCGGCGTCACCGGGTGCATGGATCCAGTGTGACGCAGCACACCAGGGCTGTCTGCACCTCCGCCTAGACTTTGCCCGTGCCCGAGCTGCCCGAAGTCGAGGGCCTCGCGCTGGACCTCCGGGGCCGGCTCGACGGCCGCGCGATCGCCCGCGTCGACATCGCGGCGTTCAGCGCGCTCAAGACGTTCGACCCGCCGCTGACCGCGCTCAACGGCTCGTTCGTCGACAACGTCACCCGGCACGGCAAGTTCATCGACATCAGCGCCTCCGGCCTGCACCTCGTCATGCACCTGGCCCGCGGCGGCTGGGTGCGGTGGCGCGACGAGGTGCCCGCGCTGCCGCCGAAGCCGAGCAACAAGTCCCCGATGGCCGCCCGCGTGCACCTCGACGACGGCTCGGGCCTCGACATCACGGAGGCCGGCACGAAGAAGCGGCTCGCGCTGTACGTCGTCCGCGACCCCCTCGACGTGCCGGGGATCGCCACCCTCGGGCCCGACCCGCTCGACGAGTCGTTCACGATCGACGTGCTCGCGTCGATCCTGCAGCAGGCCGGCCGGGCACAGGTCAAGGGCGTGCTCCGGCACCAGGGCACCATCGCCGGGATCGGCAACGCCTACTCCGACGAGCTGCTGCACGCGGCCCGGATGTCGCCTTACCTGCCCGCGAGCTCGATCACCGGCGAGCGACTGGAGGCGTTGTACGACGCGATCCGGACCGTCCTCGGCGAGGCGGTCGAACGCTCCCGCGGGCTGGCGGCGGCCGACCTGAAGGGGGAGAAGAAGAGCAACCTCGCGGTGCACGGCCGCACCGGTCTGCCGTGCCCGGTGTGCGGTGACACCGTGCGCGAGGTGTCCTTCGCGGACTCGTCGCTGCAGTACTGCCCGACCTGCCAGACCGGCGGCAAGCCGCTCGCCGACCGGCGGATGTCCAGGCTGCTGAAGTAAGTACCGTGGGGGCCATGACCGGCATCCCCACCGTCTCGATCGGCGGCGTCCCCGACCCCCTGCCCGACGGCCTGCACGTGCTCGACGTCCGCGAGCCGGAGGAGTGGCGGCACGGTCACATCGAGGGCGCCACACACATCCCGCTGCGCGACCTGCCGGCCCGGCTCTCCGACGTACCACCGGGGCAGACGCTGGTCGTGTGCAAGGTCGGCGGCCGCTCCGCCCAGGCCGCGATGTACCTCCTCCAGCAGGGGCACGACGTGGTGAACCTCGACGGCGGGATGCTCGACTGGGAGGGCGCCGGCCGGCCGATGGTCAGCGAGACCGGCGCCGTGCCGCAGGTCGTCTGACCCGGCTCGACGTTCAGGCGAGGCGGCGGACCGGGTCGCCGGCCAGGAAGGCGGCGAGGTCCTCGACCGCGTCGGTGTAGAAGCTCCGGTAGTTGCCGGCGGTGACGTACCCGATGTGCCCGGTGGCCAGGATCCCCGGTGTGTCCCGGAACGGGTGACCGGCCGGGAGCGGCTCCTCGTCGTACACGTCGAGCGCCGCACCGGCGATCCAGCCCTCGCGGACGGCGGTGAGCAGGGCGGCCTCCTCGACGATGGGGCCGCGTGAGGTGTTCACCAGCCAGGCGTCCGGGCGCATGGCTCGCAGCTCCTCGACCCCGACCAGGCCCCGGCTGCGGTCACCGAGCTTGAGGTGGACGCTCACCACGTCCGCGCTCGCGAAGAGCGCCCGCTTCCCGACCAGCTCGGCGCCGGCCGCGGTGGCCCGCTCGGGGGTGAGGTTCGGTGACCAGGCGGTCACCCGCATGTCGAAGGCGTGCGCCACCCGGGCCATCCGCTGCCCGATGTGGCCCAGGCCGAGCAACCCGAGCGTGCGGCCTTCGAGCTCCTGACCCAGCGTCGTCTGCCAGGCCCCGTCCCGCATCGCCGCGACCTCCTCGGGGATCCGGCGCAGGCAGGCCAGGATCAGCGCCCAGGTGAGCTCGGTCGCCGGGCCGGCCAGCCCGCGGGTGCCGCACACGGTGACCCCGCGCTCGGCCGCGGCGCCCAGGTCGATCGCGGCGTTGCGCATGCCGGTGGTGACCACGAGCTCGAGGGCGGGCAGCCGGTCGAGCAGGGCGGCGTCCACCGGCGTCCGCTCCCGCATCACGACCACCGCCCGCGCATCCGCCAGGAAGGCCACCAGGTCCTCGCCCACCAGGTGCTCGCGCGCGACGTCGACCGTGCACCCGGGCGGCAGCGGCGACCAGTCCGCGGAGGTCAGCGCCACCCCCTGGTAGTCGTCGAGGACGGCGATGCGGCAGGTCTCCGGGACGGTCATGGCAGCAAGTCCAGCAGACCGGCCCGGCTCGACCCGCACCTGACCCGGGTCGACGGGACCATCACCCGGGTCGGCAGAAGGCGCGGGGCAGCGGGGCGCCGACGGCGAGCTCCAGCATCGCCAGGTACGACGGCCGGGGCACCGTGACCACGCCCAGCGAGGCGAGGTGCTCGGTGCGCCACTGCACGTCGAGCACCCGCCGGTCGGCGTGCTCGTCGCGGAGCAGGTCCACCAGCCCGACCAGCGCCACCTTCGAGGCGTCCCGGACCCGGTGGAACATCGACTCGCCGGCGAACAGGCCCCCGATCGCGACGCCGTACAGCCCGCCGGCCAGCTCGCCGTCCTGCCACGCCTCCACGGAGTGCGCCCAGCCCAGCTCGTGCAGCCGGGTGTAGGCCGCGACGATCTCGTCGTCGATCCAGGCGCCGTCGCGGTCCGGGTCGGCACAGCAGCGGACCACCTCGTGGAAGGCGGTGTCGACACGCACCTCCATGCGGCGGACCGCCTGGCGCAGCGAGCGCGACACCCGTAGGCCGTCGAGCGGCAGCACCCCGCGCTCCACCGGCGACCACCAGAGCATCCCGAGCCCCGGGTCGTCCGAGGGCATCGGGAAGAGCCCCTGCCGGTAGGCCGCGAGCAGGGTGCCCGGCTCCAGGTCGGCACCCATGCCCACGAGGTCGTCGCCGCCCCCGTCGCTCGGCAGGTCCGCGACGTCGGGGAACACCCAGCCCGTCGCGGGAGGCTCGGTGGGCATGGGTCCATCCAAGCAGGGCACCGGATCGTTGGACCCGGCTCGGTAGGGTCGAGACGGCGGCCACGACGGGCCACACGACAGGGATGCGGAGGACGGATGGGCATCGGCAGCACGCTCGGCAAGGGGATGCTCCCGCACGTCACGAAGGTGGCGCCCGAGCTCAGCGCGCACTTCGTGCACGAGTCGCTGCACCGGGCCATCCACGGCGTCGGACCGCTGCCCCCGGCTGCGGTGGCCGCGGACCGGCAGCTGGTCGAGCAGCGCGGCGACGTCGAGCGCGCCATCCACGAGGTGGTCGAGAACCACGTGCGGTACGCCGGCATCCAGGGCTTCGCGACGAACGTCGGCGGGCTGCTCACCATGGCCGTCGCGATCCCGGCCAACATCGCCGGCGTGGCCCTGGTCCAGTGCCGGGAGGTCGCCGGCATCGCCCACCTGCGCGGCTACGACCTCGACGACCAGCTGGTCCGCAACGCGATCCTCGCCTGCATCCTGGGCGAGGAGACCGTCCGGTCGCTGGTCCGCAGGAAGAAGCTGCCCAGCACCCCGATGGGCATCGCCACCGCGCCGGCCTACGACCCGCACCTGAACACCGTGATCGCCAACGAGGTCACCTCCGAGCTGCTCACCAAGGTCGCCGGCAAGCGGATCGCCACCACGGTCGGCCGGCGGGTCCCGGTCGTGGGCGGGCTCGTCGGCGCCGGCACGGACGCCTACCAGACCTGGCAGATCGGCCGGTACGCCGGCCGGGAGCTGCTGCCGCGGCCCCGGCGCAGCTGAGCGTCGGGCCCGGCCGACCGCCTAGCCGGGGACCTTGCCGCGGGCGCGCCGGTACAGCGCGAGCCCGGCGGCGGCGGCGCGGTTGTCGTCCGCGATGTTGACCAGCCGGCGCTTGACCCGGAACCACAGGCCGCGGGACCGGTCCAGCTCGGCGAGCGCCGAGGCCAGGTCGCGGTTCAGGCGCTGCTCGACGTGCCGCAGCCGGACCGCCTCCTCGAGCAGGGTGACCACCGACTCCACCGCCGCGTCGGCGACCTGGCTCTCGTCCGGCGCGTCGGGGTCGCAGAACTCCGGGGCGACCGCGTCGGGACGCAGCTCGTCGAGCGCGCCGACCACGTCGTAGCCCTTGGCCGCGAGCGCCTCGATCCAGCTCTCCGAGAGGTCGATCGCCCAGTCCCGCACGTCCGGCGGGAGCGCCAGCCGCGGGGACCCGGTGCGCCGCGAGAGCGTGCGGTGGGCGAGCAGCTCGCGGACCAGCTGCCGGTAGTCCTCGTTGGCGAGCACCCCGTTGTTGACGCGCTGGTTGACCCGGCGCACGAGGACCGTCTCCGGCACGCCCATGGACGGGTTGGCCCGGTCGGTCTCCAGCTCGAGCTCGACGTCCTCGAGCCCGAGCGCCGTCACGAACCGCTGCCACAGCAGGTCCCGGGGAGCGCCCGGCTTCGGGACCGTGACCAGGTGCACCCGGTCCGCCGGCAGCGAGCCGGCCCACCGCTCGAGGATGTCCGGGACCTCCTGGACGCCCCAGAACCAGGAGGCCAGCTCGCCCTCGCGCGCCGGGTCGGTGATCTTGTCGAGGAACGTGCGGTAGTCGAAGGTCCGGCGGTGCTTGACGTTCTCCTGCCACTCCGCGGGCACCTGCCGGACCAGGTCGCGGGCCGACAGCACCACGTGCACCTCGGTGGTGGCCGGGTCGCCGAACGAGTCGAGGGCGCGGCGTACCTGCTGGCGGGTGGCGTTGGCGAGGATCTCGTGGGAGACGATCACCGTGCCGGGCCACTCCCGCACCCGCTCGGCCAGCCGGTCCCAGGCGCCGACGGCCTGGGTCTCCAGGCCGCCCCAGTGCAGCTCCATCAGGTCGAGGGCGGCCAGGAAGTGCTCGTCGAAGCGCTCCGCGGGGTAGAGGATGCCCTGCTCGGCGAGGGTCTCGCGGTTGAGGAAGAGCACGTCCTGGACGTACGACGTGCCGGTCTTCGGCGTGCCGACGTGCACCAGGACACGACGGACGCGGTGGGGTCGCACCGGCACGTCCTGCCGGACCGGGTCACTCACCGCTGCTTCGCCCTCCTAGCTGCTCGTCGAGGCGGCCCGGCGCAGACAGGCGTCGACGACGACCCGCAGGACGTCGTCATGACGGGGAGCGGTCGGGAGGCTCTCGAACCGGGGGACGACCCGCACCAGGTCGCCGTGGACAGGGTAGCCGTCGGCCCGCAGGTCGTCGGCGAGCCGGGTGGCGCGTGCCGTCGCCCACTCCCCGAACCGCTCGGGGAGGGCCAGCCGCGGCGCCGGGGTGTCGACGGCGGCCAGCAACGACGCGCAGGCGCGGACCGCCTCGGCCCGGCGCGGGCCCGCGGCGCGGACGTTGAGCACGGCGTTCACCCGGCGGGCGACGTCGACCGCGGCCGGCGACAGGTTCTTCCAGCGGGGGCGCAGCTCGGGGTGCCGCTCGCGGCCGAGCCGGACACCGAGCAGGTCGGCCACGGTCCCGGAGGGGTCGGCGGGGGCCACGACGACGTGCACGCGCTCGCGGCCCACCTCGCGCGCCCACTGCCGGGCCAGCCGGACGAAGTCGGCGGAGGGCGGCAGGGTGCGGCGCCGCGACCAGCGCTCGACGAAGCCGCCCCAGCGCACCGGTGCCCCGCGCTGCACGCGTCCCGACCAGACCTGGGCCAGCGTCTCGTCCAGCGGCTCGGCGACCAGCACGACCCGGGGGTGGCGGCCGCCCTCGGCGTGCCCGGCCACCCCCAGCGCCCGGCGTACGGCGGAGGTGGTGACCGGCGCACCGGCCAGCGCGAACGCGGGCGAGCGGCTGAACCGGCGGCGGCGCAGCTCGGTCCGCTCGGCCGGGGCGGCGGGGCCCTCGAGCAGCAGCTGGGTCAGCGTCCCGACCGCCACCCGGACCAGCTCGGCCGGAGGCACGTCGGACGGGTCGGTGGGGGGCGCGCCGAAGCGGCGGCCCGGCGCGCCGCCGGGCGGGAACGACAGCGGCTGCTGCGCGAGACCGCGCCCGGGACCGGAGCGGGCGACCACGACGTCGGCGAGCGCCCGGAAGGCGGCCGGGTCGACCCCGCGGGCGGGTGCGAGCCCGGCCAGCCGGCGCACCAGCTCGAGCTGCGCGGCACCGGGCGCGCTCCACGCGGGCGGCACCGTCGCGTCCGCGCCCGACCCGGAGGCGACCCAGGTGCTCCAGGGGGTGCTGCCGCCGCCGCGCAGGTGCTCGGCCCAGGACCAGACCGCCTGCGCGTAGGCCGGGCCCTCCGGGCGCGTGGTCACGGGCGCCGCAGCCGTCGCGCGGCCCGGCCGATCCTCGCGGTGAGCTGTTCGTGCGGGTCGGGGCGCTTGGCCGCCTCGAGCGCGAGCGCCACCATCGCGTCCAGCGCCGCGTCGACCATCTGCGGCCGGCGCGGGCGGTCCGGGTTCGCCCAGCCCTCGCCCTCGGACGGGGCGACCGGCCGCAGGTCCTCGACGTCGCCGATGACGTCGATGCCCGAGCCGACGACCCACTCGATCCACTCCTCGGCGACCTCCTCGGCCCACGGGAACGCCGCCGGCGGCAGGGTCACCTTGGCCATGTTCGGTCGCTGGGCCAGGGTCTGGTGGACGACCAGCTCGCGGACCAGCCGGCGGTACTCCTCCGACGGCAGGCCGGCCTGCTTGAGCCGGCGGTTGAAGCGGCGGATGAGCGTCGTCTCGGCCGCGCCGATCGAGACGTTCTCCCGGTCGCTCTGCTCGGGCGCCCAGGCCGGGTCGATCCCGAAGGCCCGGCAGTAGCGGTGCCACAGCTCCTGGCGCGGGGCCCCGGACTGGGGGACGGTCACCAGGTGCACGCGCTCGGGCGACAGCCCCTTGCTCCAGCGGCTGAGCACGTCCGGCAGGCTCTGCACCCGCCAGAACCACATGTTCGGCTTGGTGCGGCGCGAGGTCTGCACCCGGCGCAGGAACCCGGCGAAGCCCTGCTTTCGCTGGTGCTTGATGCCCTCCTGCCACTCCGCGGGGATCTGCCGGGCCAGGTCCCGGGCCGAGTAGACGAGGTGCACCTCGGCGCCCTCCAGGCCGGCCATCGCCCGCTTGACCTGCGTGGGCTTCGCGGCGGCCAGGATCTCGTGGGACACGATGACCTTGCCCTGCTGCCGGCGGACCCGGTTCACCAGGTTGTCCCACTCGCCGTCGACGTTCTCCTGCAGGCCGCCCCAGGGCATCTCGAGCAGGTCCAGCGCGGGCCGGAACTGGCTGGCGTGCAGGTTCAGCGGGTAGTGCACGTCGTGGCGTGCGAGCGACGACTTGTTGAGGGCGAGCCGGTCCTGGAGGTACGTCGTCCCGGTCTTCGGCGCACCGACGTGCAGGTAGACGACCCGGGTCATCCGCGGCCCCCGCGGAGGTGGGAGCGGAGTGAGCGCGGCGAGGGCAGCGAGCAGCTCCGGCGGGTGGTCATGCCGGAGAGTCTGCCAAAGCCCTCACCACGGCACTGGGGCTGGGCCGCCCGAGCTCGCCGGCCATCCACACCGACGTCTCGACGAGGGCCGCGAGGTCCACCCCGTGCTCGATGCCGAGCCCGGTCAGCAGCCACACCAGGTCCTCGGTGGCGAGGTTGCCGGTCGCGCTCCTCGCGTACGGGCAGCCGCCGAGGCCGCCGGCCGAGGCGTCGAGCGTGGTGATCCCGCAGCGCAGCGCCGCGACCGCGTTGGACAGCGCCTGGCCGTAGGTGTCGTGGAAGTGCATCGCCAGCGACTCGTTGGGCAGGCCGGCCTCGTTGAACGCCGCGAGCAGGGCGCCGACGTGGGCCGCCGTACCCACGCCGATGGTGTCGCCCAGGGACAGCTGCGAGGCGCCGAGGTCGAAGAGCCGTCTGCCGACGTCGACGACCTGGCCGACCGGGACCGCGCCCTCCCACGGGTCGCCGAAGCACATGGAGACGTAGGCGCGTACGTCGAGACCGGCGTCGCGGGCCCGGCGCACGGTGGGCTCGAACATCGCGAACTGCTCGTCCAGGCTGCGGTTGAGGTTGCGCTGCGCGAAGGTCTCGGTGGCGCTG
>DASTGV010000130.1:0-2353 GCA_035718765.1 Nocardioidaceae bacterium | reverse complement strand
CGGGCTGGGGCGTGGCGGGGTGGCCGACGGTCGCGTCGGTGGCGCCGGTTCCACGGGCCGGCGGTTCCTTGGGTCGGGGACGTAGGTCGCTGGGTCGATCAGGTCGGGGTGGTCAGGGCGAAGACGGCGTGGAACGCGGCGGCGAGTTCGTCGGCCCAGGGCCAGGCTTGCGGGATTTTGACGCTTCTATGGATGTCAAGAGGTTCGCGGCCGTCTCGCGGTCGCGGTCGGTCAGCTGGCCTCGGTTGCGGGGGTCATGGCGGCGGCCAGGGCGCGGTAGAGCTGGCGGGCGATGTACCGCTTGAGGCAGCGGCGGATCTCCCGCGGGTTCTTGCCTTCGGCGGTGCGCCGGGCGACGTAGGCCCGGGTGGTCGGGCAGCTGCGCATCCGGGTCGTAGCGATGGTGTGCAGCGCCCGGTTCAGCGCGCGGTCTCCGCCCCGGTTGAGCCGGTGCCGCACGGTGCGCCCGCTGCTGGCCTCAAGCGGGCTGGCGCCGCCCAGGGCGGCGAAGGCGGCGTCGTTGCGGCAGCGGCCGGGATGGGAGAAGGACACGATGGCCTGGGCGGCACTGACCGGGCCGATGCCCCGCCGCTGGAGCAACCCGGGGACGAGATCGTTGACGATGGTCTGCAGCTGGGCGCGGTTGGCCTTGAGCGCGCGGGCGGTCGCGCGCAGGGCGAGGGCGAGGCGGCGGATCTCGGCGTGCCGTACGGCCTGCTCGCGGCTGGCCTCGCGCGGTGGGCGGCGGCGGGCCAGCCCGGCCAGGCGGATCTCGGTGAGCGCGCCGCGGGCCAGGGTGCGGTCGGTGTCGTCCCCGCCCAGGAGCAGCGCGCGGAGCCGGTTGGTCTGCGCAGTGCTGGCGGTGGTCATCTCTTGGCGGGCACCGAGCAGGATGCGTAGCGCCTCGCGGTCGCCGTCGGTGCGCGGGGTGGGCAGCCGGTCGGCGTCCAGGCGCAGCGCGCTCAGCACGGCCAGGTGCGCGTCGATCGGGTCGGACTTGCCGCGGCCGCGACGGGTCTTGCGGTGGGGCTGTTCGCACTCGAGCACGACGAGCCCGGCCGCGGCGGCGGCCCGGGCCAGCCCGACGCCGTAGCTGCGGGTGCCCTCGATCGAGATGGCCAGGCGCGGTCCGGGGGCGTGGTCGACGATCCAGGCCAGCAACTCGGCGTAGCCGCTGCTGTCGTTGCTGATCGTGGTTACGGCGATCGGGGCGCCGTTGGGCAGGGCGATCTCGACCTGGTGGGTGTCGCGGTGGGTGTCGACACCGACCACGGCGTCGAGGAGTTCTGCCAGCATGGGCACCGGCCTGGTTCCTTCCGAAGGGAGCGGGTCAAATCGGTCGGCACCGGCCTGGATAGAGGTCACCGAGTGGCACATCTGTGACGGGTCACGCCCACGGGCGGACAGGCTTCTGATCAGGCCAACTGGTGGGCCAGGCCGGTGCCGGCAACCACGGCGGACAGGTCAAATAAAGGGCACGCCGAAGCGGCCAGATCTTTCGCGAGTCACACCGGGTCACCGGCACCGAGCCTGGTGGTTCTCCATCCGGGAGCACCGCAACGACACTCACAGATCTTTCGGTGCTCGAGCCGGAGGAGATGTCGCGCGACGAGTTGATCGTCGTGGTTCGGCGCCAGGCCGGGCAGCTCGCCGTGCAGGAGCGGCAGATCAGCGAGATGGCCGGGCAGCTCGCGCAGCTGATGGAGGCCAACGAGGCGCTGGCCGGGAAGCTGGCCAGGCTGGAGCACCTGCTGTCGCGCAACTCGGGCAACTCCTCCAATCCCCCGTCCAAGGACGACGATCCGGGCAAGCCCGCGCCGCCGGACAGGGCGCGGGGCCGGGGTGGGCCCAAGCGGGCCCGCGGGAAGCAGCCCGGAGCGCCGGGGTCGCACCTGGCGTGGACCGATGACCCCGATCAGCGCCGCGACCGGTTCCCCGAAGGCCGCTGCGACTGCGGTGATGCTCTCGACCGGGCCCGGGACCTGGGTGTGGTGGACCGCTACCAGCAGCACGAGATCCCGCAGGTCGCCGTGCAGGTCACCCAGTACGACCAGCACCAGGTCGTGTGCGGCTGCGGCAGGCTGCACACCGCCGCCCGGCCCGACGGGGCCCGCTCGGGGACGGTCGGGTACGGCCCTAACCTGGCCGCGTTCGCCGTCTACCTGATGGTGGTGCACTTCGTGCCCGCGCACCGGGTCGTGGCGTTGCTGGAGTCGTTGACCGGGACCGCGCCGTCGGTCGGGTTCGTGCACGGCATGATCGGCCGGACGGCCGGGTTGCTCGGCGAGGTCGGTCAGCGGATCCGCACGCTGATCACCCTGGCGTATGCGGTGTGCTGCGACGAGACCCCGCT
>DASTGV010000129.1:0-2869 GCA_035718765.1 Nocardioidaceae bacterium | reverse complement strand
CGATCGTGCTCGCCGACGCCGCCCGCCTCCAGGAGCAGGAGGCGGAGCGCAGCAGGCAGCACGGGTACTCCAAGCACCGCGACCCACGGCCGCTGTTCACCGAGGCCGACGCGACCCGCGCCGCCGCCCTGATCCGCCCCGCACCGTTCGGCGAGCCCGTCGAGGTCGCGCCCGGCGTGACGGCCTGCCTGCGACCGGCGGGACACATCCTCGGCTCCGCCACCGTCGAGCTGGACGTCGAGGGCACCCGCGTGCTGTTCAGCGGCGACCTGGGCCGGCCGGGACACCCCCTGCTCGTGCCCCCGCGACCGGCCGGACCCGCCGACGTGGTCGTGCTCGAGTCGACGTACGGCGACGAGCAGCACCGGCCTCCCGAGGACGACGTGCTCGCCGAGGCCGTCACCCGCACCGTGGCCCGGGGAGGGAGCTGCCTGCTGCCCACCTTCGCGGTCGACCGGACGCCGCTCATGGTGCGCAGGATCGAGGATCTCCGCGACGACGGGCGGATCCCGGCCGCGGTGCCGGTCTTCGTCGACAGCCCGATGGCGATCCGCGCCTGGGACGTCTACCGGAGCGCACTGCGGGCCGGCGACCCCCAGCTCCGACCCGACCTCGAGCCCACGGACCTCGACTGGGACGAGCGTGTCGTGATGGCCCTGGACCGGGACGCGTCGACGCGGCTCAACCAGCCGGCCACGCCCTCGGTCATCGTCAGCGCCTCCGGGATGGCCACCGGTGGACGCGTCCTGCACCACCTCGCCGCCCAGCTCCCGGACCCGCGCAACACCGTGATCCTGACCGGGTTCCAGGTCCCGGGGACGCGGGGCCGGGACCTCGCGGACGGGGCCCGGCACCTCAAGATCCACGGCGCCTACGTGCCCGTGCGCGCCGAGGTGATCAGCCTGAGCGGGTACTCCGCCCACGCCGACGGGGCGCAGCTCGTCGACTGGATCCGGGAGGCGGGCGCCCGCACGGTGTACGTCGTGCACGGGGAGCCCGAGGCGGCGCAGGCGCTGGCGACCCGGGTCCGCGACGAGCTCGACCAGACCGCCGTCGTGGCCCGGCACGAGGAGCGGGTGCGGCTGTGCTGATCCGGGCCGGCTGACCCCGCAGGTCGCGGGTTCCGGGACTCGCGGATTGAGGGGCAATCGACCGGTGGCCGACGGTTACCCGGACGCTGCCGGGCCCGCACGATGGGGGCAGGTCAACGCAAGGGCGGTGGAGCATGACGAGTGTCGCCGAGGCCCCCACGCGGGCGGACGAAGGCGCGGTACACATCCTCTGGATGAACGGGGGTCTCAGCTGCGACGGCGACTCGGTCGCCCTGACCGCGGCCACCCAGCCCAGCATCGAGGAGATCGTCCTCGGCGCGCTGCCGGGGCTGCCGAAGATCGCGGTGCACTGGCCGCTGATCGACTTCGAGTGCGGCCCCGAGCAGGGCGCGGACAACTTCATCGAGTGGTGGCACAAGGCCGACCGCGGCGAGCTCGAGCCGTTCGTGCTGGTCGTCGAGGGGTCCATCCCCAACGAGGCGATCAAGCCCGAGGGCTACTGGTGCGGCTTCGGCAACAACCCGCTGACCGGGCAGCCGATGACGACGTCGGAGTGGCTCGACCGGCTGGCCCCGAAGGCGACCGCGATCATCGCGGTCGGCACCTGCGCGACGTACGGCGGGATCCACGCCATGTCCGGCAACCCGACCGGGGCCATGGGGGTCCCGGACTACCTCGGCTGGGACTGGAAGTCCAAGGCCGGCCTGCCGATCGTGTGCGTGCCCGGCTGCCCGATCCACCCGGACAACCTGGCCGAGACGATCACCTACCTGCTCTACCAGGTGGCCGGCCAGGCCCCGATGATCCCGCTCGACGAGGCGCTGCGGCCGCGCTGGCTGTTCGGCGCCACCGTGCACGAGGGCTGCGACCGGGCGGGGTACTACGAGCAGGGCGACTTCGCGACCGAGTACGGATCGCCCACGTGCATCGTCAAGCTCGGCTGCTGGGGGCCCGTGGTCAAGTGCAACGTCCCCAAGCGCGGCTGGATCAACGGCGTCGGCGGCTGCCCGAACGTGGGCGGCATCTGCATCGGCTGCACCATGCCGGGCTTCCCGGACAAGTTCATGCCGTTCATGGACGAGCCGCCGGGCGCGAAGCTCTCGTCGCGGGGCAGCACCGTCTACGGCAAGGCGGTCCGCCGGCTCCGGAAGGTCACCGAGAGGACCCTGGACAAGGAGCCGAGCTGGCGCACCAAGGGCCGCGAGCTCAAGACCGGCTTCCAGAAGACCTGGTGAGCGGAGGGACGACATGACCATCACCGAACCCCGCAAGACGGCCACGGAGAAGACCGACGTCGTCGAGATGTCCTGGGACCCGGTCACCCGGATCGTCGGCAGCCTCGGCATCTACGCCTCGGTCGACTTCAAGCAGAAGAAGGTCCTCGAGTGCCACAGCACCTCGTCGATCTTCCGCGGCTACAGCCTGTTCATGAAGGGCAAGGACCCGCGGGACGCGCACTTCATCACCAGCCGGATCTGCGGGATCTGCGGCGACAACCACGCCACCTGCTCGGTCTACAACCAGAACATGGCCTACGGCATCGCCCCGCCGCACCTCGGCGAGTGGATCATCAACCTCGGCGAGGCCGCGGAGTACATGTTCGACCACAACATCTTCCAGGAGAACCTGGTCGGGGTGGACTACTGCGAGCGGATGGTCAAGGAGACCAACCCGGCCGTCCTGGAGCGGGCGAACAGCACCGAGGCGCCGAACGCCGGCATCCACGGCTACCGGACGATCGGCGACATCATGCGCTCGCTCAACCCCCTGGAGGGCGAGTTCTACCGGGAGGCGCTGCAGGTCAGCCGGTACACCCG
>DASTGV010000128.1:0-4564 GCA_035718765.1 Nocardioidaceae bacterium | reverse complement strand
CTGAACGCGGCCGCGGACCGTCTCTACGGCGACTCCATGGACAGAGTCACCGCCCTCGCCAGCGACCGCCAAGGTCTCGGCGCAACGGAGATGACCTACAGGAGGCTCCCCCAGCAACCCGTTCCGCCGAGCCGGACGGCTGAGGAGGCCACGAGAGAGCGTGACGTCTGACCCGCTGGGTGTTGTGGCCATGGGGCCCGGCGGTGGGCCGGTCCTTCGATGATGCCCGCTCAGACCAGGTCGACTCTTCGCGCGGTTCTTGGACCTGCGCCATGTGGGTGGGCCTGATCGCGGGAGTCTCGTCATCCGCTCCAGCAGGTCCGACGGCGCAGAGACCGCCGCGTCACAGCGGCGGGAGGCCGAGCACGTCCCGCACCTCGGTCTCCAGCCGCTCGCCCCGGTCGTGGTCGCCGATGTGCCCGGTGAGGAACGCCACGGCGTACTGTCCCGCCTCGCTCCACCAGCCGAAGCTGCCGCCGACCCCGCCCATGCCGTAGCCGTCGGGGTCCAGGACCACGCCGAGCCCCCACTCCCGCTCGTCGCCGATGACCAGGTCGGGCCCGACCCCACGCCCACGGGTCAGCTCCTGGGTGACCGCGGCACCGACCAGGCGCCCGTGCGCCAGTGCCTCGTAGAAGCCGGCCACCGCCCGGGCGGTGCCGTGGCCGTTGACGGCCGGGACCTCGGCCCGGCGCCACCGCCGGCCGTTGACGACCCGGGGGTCGCGCGCGCCCGGCGGGTTCGCGATCGCCCGCCGGTACAGCTCCGGGGCGGCCTCCTGGGACGCGCGGAACCCGGCGTCGAACCCGGTCAGGTCGGCCACGCGGGCCAGGTCGGCGTCCCCGAGCCCGATGTGGAAGTCCAGGTCGTGCGGGCCGCAGACCTCCTCGCGGAGGAACCGCCCCACCGAGCGGCCGTCGACGCGACGGACCACCTGACCGAGCAGGTGACCGTAGAAGAGCGCCGACTCGCCCTGCGCGGTACCCGGAGCCCAGGCCGGCTCCTGGCGGGCCAGCAGGGAGCACATCAGGTCCCAGTCGTAGAACGCCTCCTCCGGTGCGGTCTCGTCCAGGACGACGACGCCCGCCCGGTGCGACAGGACGTCACGGACCGAGGCCTCGGCGCGCAGCTCCGGCCAGTAGCGACGCATCGGAGCGTCCAGGTCGACCAGCCCCCGGTCGACGAGCGTGAGCACGCACAGGGCGGCGAACGGCTTGGTCACCGAGTAGGGCATCACCAGCGTGTCCCGCTGCCAGGGCCGGGTGTGCCCGGCGTCGGCGTAGCCACCCCAGAGGTCGACCACCCACGCGCCGTCGTGCCAGACCGCGAACGAGGCGCCGGTGCCCGGCTGACCGGCCAGGACGTCGGCGAACGCGTCCCGCACGCGGGAGAAGGGCCGCGCGACGGAGCCGTGGACCTCCACGCTCAGGGCAGCTCGTCGAGCGCGACCCACTCGTCCCAGGTGAGGTCGCGGCCGACGTAGCGCGGGCGCTCCAGCGGCCAGTCCTCGGCGATCCAGCGCGGCACGAGCGCGTCGAAGGCGGCCTCCACGTCGGTGCCGACGCAGGAGTCGACCACCCACCAGGAGATCTCCGCGTCCGCGCCGCCGACCTTGGCGGGCGGGTCGATGTAGACGCAGCCCAGCAGCACCGTCTCGTCGGCGTCGAGGAGGGCGTAGTTGAACGACTCGTGCCGCTCCATCTCGTCGGCGTGGTGCTGCAGGTCCTCGCGGTCCTGCTCGGCCGTCATCGTCGCCGGCGGCCAGCCCCACGCCTTGCCGTAGATCGAGAACAGCCGCTCCTGCGAGCTCATCACGGCGACCATGTCGAGCTCGGTGTCGTCCGCGCGGATCGGCCGCAGGTGGTGCCCGGTGGGCAGCTCGACCCGCGTCGGGTGGTCCCACCCCTCCGGCAGCCAGCGATCGGTCATCGTTCCTCCTCCGTGTCCCACCCCGGCTGCCCCGCCAACGCGGCCAGCAGGGCGGCGTACGTCGCGTCCTCGTCGCCCTCCACGCTCGGGACGACGACCGTCTCGGGCCGGTCGGCCAGCACCTCGCGCAGCCGCGCGTGCATCGTGCGCAGGAGTCTCTCACCACCGTCGCCCGCGACGACCCGTTTCACGTGAGCGTGCCAGCCGCCGTCGCCGCGCGCGTCGAAGCGGCGCACGCTGGCGTCCTCGTCGTCCATCAGCACCACGTGCGTGAAGGACCCGCCACCGTCGCGCGCTGCCTGCTCGAAGCGGGCGACCTCGCCGGTGCGGCCGAGGTACTGCGGCAGCACCACGTCACGGCCGCCGCGCACCTGGGCCGTGACCATCGCGAGCGCGAGCGGCCGGACGACCTCGCCGGTCTCCTGGAACCGGTCCGCGGACCCGCCGACCAGCCCGCGCAACACGTCCACGTCGAGGCAGAGCGTGCCCGGACGGTCCTCGGCCCAGCGCCGGGCCAGCGTCGACTTCCCGATGCCGGGCGGCCCGTTGAGCAGCAGCAGCCGGGCCACGTCAGACCCGGGTCGCGACGACCTGCCAGAACTGGCCGATCCGGGTGAAGGGCTCGCGGTCGCAGAGCGTGAGCTCGAGACGGAGCAGGTCGTCGAAGTACGCCGGGTCCTGCTTGGCCCCGTCGTCGGTGAGCAGGTCGTTGACGACGCGCCCGCCGTACTGCGCCAGCACCTCGCACCCGGCGTCCTCGAGGGCGGCCCGGATCTCGGTGTCGGTGATCTTGCGGGTGTCCTCGCCGAAGACCAGGCTGCGCAGGCTGTCGGCCCGCAGCAGGTCCAGCGCCGCGGCCGGCCCCTGCCGGACGGCCCGGCCGAGGACGGCGCCGGCCGGGTTCGCGTCCAGCACCGACAGCACCCCTCCGGGGCGCACGGCCGCCGCGAGCCGGGGTACGTCGACCGCGTCGGCCGGGCGGTAGCGGAGCACGAAGTGGCACAGCACCACGTCCCACCCGTCGCCCAGCCGGTCCAGGTCGTCGAGCGAGCCGGTGACCGTCCGCACCCGGTCCTCGACGCCGAGCCGGGCGGCCGACGCGCGGGCCTGCGCCAGCATCGGCTCGGAGGGGTCGAGCAACGTCACGTCGTGGCCGGCCTGCGCCAGGGGCAGCGCGTCGAGGCCGTCACCGCCGCCGACGTCGAGCACCCGCAACCGGTCCTGGTCGAGCGCCGCGAGGTTCCGGCGCAGGGTCTCCGCCACCACCGCGTAGCGGATCCGGGCCCACGGGGTGGCGGTGTACTCGCGCCAGGCGCGCTGCTGGTCGTCGAAGGCGGTGGTCGTCGGCACCGGCACATCGAAGCAGACGCCGGTCAGTCGGGCACCCCGACGGTCGCGAGCCAGTCGCGGTTCCCGGCCGCGACCCGGCACGCGACCACGCGGTTGCGGCCGTCCAGCTTCGCCCGGAACAGCGCCCGGTCGGCGGCCGTCAGCGCGTCGACGAACTCCTCGACCTCGGCGCCGGGCTCGAACGTCACCACGCCGACGCTGACCGTGGCCCGGGCGCCGCTCTCCGGCATCACGCTCGCGCCGACCGCCGCGACCAGCCGCTCGGCCACCGCCCGCGCCTCGCGCGCCGAGGTGTCGGGCAGGAAGGCGCAGAACTCCTCGCCGCCGAACCGGCCCACCAGGTCCCGGGACCGGAGCTGCCCGCGCATCAGGTCCGCGACCGCCGCGAGGGCCGCGTCCCCGGCGAGGTGCCCGAAGGAGTCGTTGAACTGCTTGAAGTGGTCGAGGTCGGCGAAGGCGACGCTCCAGGCCCGGCCCCTGCCGACGCAGCGCCGCTGCTCGGCGATGGCCAGCCGCCGCCACGTCTCGAAGCGCAGCAGCCCGGTCTTGCCGTCGGTCTCGGCGCGCTCGCGCAGCGGCTCGTGCAGGACGGCCTGCTGGGCCAGCACGAAGACCGGCACCAGCAGCAGCTCGAACCACGCACCGGCCGTCCACACGGCGGCCGAGAGCCCTCCCATCAGCAGCACGCTGGCCTCGGTCACGTAGAAGGAGCGGCCGGCCAGCGTGCGCCGCAGCCACTCCTCGTCCTGGGCGTGGTTGAGGTACGCGCTGCCGTGGAACAGCACCGTCTCGACGAGCAGGAAGACCGCGGCCGCCAGGCAGGTCGCCAGCAGACCACGACCGCCGTGCCCCAGCATCCAGTCGGGGTCCGGCCCGTGCACCTGCCGGGCGGTGATCCCGGCCGCGACGCTGGCCAGCACGACGTACGACGCGGAGCCGACCCACTTCCACAGCGGCACCCGCAGGCCCCGCCAGCGGGCGTGCGCGTAGGCCACGCCGACCACGGGCAGCAGGTACGGCAAGGGCATCAGCAGCGCGGCGCAGAACCCCCAGGCGGACAGCGCCTTGTGCGGGCGCTGGCGGTCGGTGCGGCCGCCCTCGAGGAGCCGGCCGATCTCGACGTTCAGCACGGAGATGACGACCACCGACAGCAGGGTCGCGGGGAGCGCGAGCCTCGTGGAGGTCTGCCCCCACCCCCGGAGCACGAACGGTGTCACCAGCGCGGCGAGCACCGTCGCGACGACCAGGACGCGAGCCGCGGGCGCTGCCGCAAGGAACGCAGGTC
>DASTGV010000127.1:0-2003 GCA_035718765.1 Nocardioidaceae bacterium | reverse complement strand
GGAGCCATCCTTCTCACCCGGTTCGCGGGATGGTCGCGCGACCGGTTCATAGCCCATATCGACGCCCGCGCGAACGACGACGACGAGCTTGTGCGCTCGGAGGCCGCTAAGCACCGCCAGGTCGTCGCGCAGGTTGTCACCTGGTCGGCTCTGGCGGTCATCTACGTCGTGGCCGCCGTGCTGATCATCCAGAACCTGGGTGTGCCCTGGGCCGGCCTGGTCGCGCCCGCCGCCCTGCTCAGCGCCGCGCTGGGGTTTGGCCTGCAGCGGTTCGTCCAGGACATCGGGGCCGGCCTGTTCATCACCGGGGAGCGGCAGTACGGCTTCGGCGACGTTATCCATATCGCTGTCGCCGGCGTGAATCAGCAGGTCACCGGGACGGTCGAAGACGTGACCCTGCGGGTCACCCGGATCCGGTCGGTCAGCGGCGAGGTGATCACCACGCCCAACGGGCAGATCGTCCAGGTCACTAACCTGTCGCGGGACTGGGCCCGGGCAGTCATCGACGTGCCGGTCCCGTCCTCCGTCGACGTGAGCCACGTCACCGAGGTCCTGCGGAGAGTCGTCGAGGACGCCTACAACGACGAGCGGCTGCGCAAGATGATGCTCGACCCGCCCACCGTGATGGGCGTCGAGAAGATCGAGGTCGACACGTTCTCGGTCCGTATCGTGGCCCGGACGCTGCCCGGCGTGCAGTTCGACGTCGGCCGTGAGCTCCGGGCCCGGGTCGCGGCGGCCTTCCGCCACGAGGGCATCAACGTCTGGGCCGAACTCGATACCGGCCGGGCGACCGGGGGTGCCTCATGAGCGGCCGGCCGCGTATCTCCACCCTGGTGATCTCCGGGCTGTTCCTGGCCGTGCTGGCGCTCTACTTCCTGGTGCGCCCGGCGACCCCGCCCGCGTCGGCGGGCACGACGCAGCCCAGCACCACTTCTTCCCCGACCGCACCGGCGCGCACGCCCGCGCCGACCTCGCCCTCCCCGACCCGGTCACCTAGCCCGTCGCACACGGTGAGTCCCTCGGCCACGCCGGCCAGCACCTCGCCGGCGCCCCTCGGGTCTCCCACCACGGCGCCGTCCGCCGCTAGTCCATCGCCGTCCTCTGGGTCGCCGACACCCTGACCGCCGGGGTCAGGCCGGCCGGGCGACCGGGGCGAAGTCCGACAAGGTGAACCAGCGCGGCAGGGCCCGTCGCAGCGAGGCCGGGCCCTGGATGGCGAGGCCGCCGGAGCGGAGGGCATCCGGCCAGCTCACGTCGCCGCGCCAGATCTCGGTCAGGCGCCGCAGGCTGCCGGTCACGGTGACCGCGACCGGATGGCCGGGATCGTCGTCGCACACGTCGGTCTCCGCCGAACCGATCACCAGCCACCAGTCGCGGGTGGCGGACGGCACGTCGGGGAACCTGAACTGCACCACCGTCCGTCCCGGCGGGACGGCCGCGTAGTCGACGTTCCGGTGCATGTCCCAGAGCAGCAGCTTGGGATCAAGGTCCTCGTCGCCGATCTCGCCGATCCAGCGGATGCCCCATACCCCCAGCGCCTCCACCACCGGCTGGAGCTCGCGGCCGGCCGGCGTCAGGACGTACCGGACGTCGGAGCCGTCGCCGCGCCGTTCTATGACACCGGCCCGGACCAGCTGGCTCAGCCGCTTGGACAGCAGGGTGGGCGACATCCGCGGCACTCCGCGGCGCAGCTCGTTGAAGCGCTCGCTGCCGGCGACGAGCTCGCGGACGATGAGCAGCGTCCACCGCTCGTCCAGCAGCTCCATCGCCTTGGCCACCGGGCAGAACTGGTGATATGAGGTCCCCATGCCCTGCAGCGTAAGCCGGGAGAAACGCCGCAGGCCATACCAAGTACAGATGTTGTACTAGCCGCCGGGTCCCGCACTTCCTAGCGTCGGTTCCATCGACAAACGGGGAGGAGACCCGAAATGACTACCGAAACCACGAATACCGCCGAGGCCGCCCGGGCGCTGAAGGCGAAGCACCGCGCCATGTGGGCGTTC
>DASTGV010000126.1:0-2874 GCA_035718765.1 Nocardioidaceae bacterium | reverse complement strand
CGACCAGTACCTCCGCGACACCGGCGCGGCCCGGCGCTTCCCCGGCCTGCGGTACGAGGTCGAGGCCGGCGCGGACCGGGTGGTGGTGCGCGTCTCGGCGCCGCTCGACCTGCCGATCACGCCGCCGGGGTGGGAGCGGCGTCCCGTGATCGCGGGCACCGCCGCGTCGTTCGTGGTCGTCAGCGACTGAGGGGCCGGCAGACACGCCCGGCCGAGCACCTCGACTGTGCAGGTTGCACAGTCCGAAATTCCGGCGTTCCCGCAGGTGAGCCCACGAACCGGACAGACATCCGGTTGGCGCAAACCCCTCATTCCGGGCCTTGGTGACGGTGATGCAGTTGTGGTGTCACCGCCGGAGTGCTTGACTCGACTCATTCGAGCAATCGAGTCGTAGTGGTCAAGCAGACGCCCCTACCCCCCGGACCGGTGGAAAGCAGGCGTCTCCTCATGTCGATCAGCAACGCGGTGCGCGGTGCGCCCGCCCAGGCTCAGCGGCCCGCCACCCAGCCGTACCCCGAGCCCGACCGTGGCGCGACCACGGCCCGGCTGCTCGCCGAGCTGCACGCCACCACCGACGAGAACGAGAAGAAGGCGCTGCGGGCCGAGGTCGTGGTGCTCAACATGGGGGTCGCGCGGGCCATCGCCCACCGGTACCGGCAGCGCGGTCTCGCCGAGGACGACCTGGTGCAGGTTGCCTATGTGGGGCTGGTCAAGGCCGTCAACGGCTTCGACCCCAGCCACGAGCGCGACTTCCTGTCGTACGCCGTGCCGACGGTCACCGGCGAGGTCAAGCGGCACTTCCGGGACTTCGGCTGGACGGTCCGGCCGCCGCGTCGGGTCCAGGAGCTGCAGGGCCAGATCGCCAAGCTGTCCTCCGAGATGACCAACCGGCTGGGCCGCTCCCCGAAGCCGAGCGAGGTGGCCGCCGAGATCGGGCTCGACGTCGAGTCCGTCATCGAGGCGCTCGCCGCCGACGGCGCGTTCACGCCGGCCTCGCTCGACGTCCCGGTGGGGGAGGACGGCGCCGCCACCCTCGGCGACCTGATGCCCGACCAGGACACCGACCTGGAGAGCGCCGAGGCGCGGGTCATGCTCGGCCCGGCCGTCCGGTCGCTGGCGCCCCGCGACCGGCGGATCCTGGAGCTGCGGTTCTTCGAGGGCTGGACGCAGGAGCAGATCGCCCAGGACATCGGCGTGACCCAGATGCAGGTCTCCCGGCTGCTGTCGCGGATCCTCAAGGACCTGCGCGCCCACCTCACCTGAGGGCCCGGTCGCGGGCGGGTGTCAGCCGGTCGGGAGCTCCGAGCGGGGGGCCCGCAGCGGGACGACGACCCACAGCGTGCTGAAGAACAGCAACGAGCAGATGCCGGCCACCCAGGCCAGCCACTGGACGGTCACCAGGTCGAACACCAGCCACACGACGCCGGACGTGGTCAGGGCCAGGAACGCCAGGCCGGCCCGCGCGGACCGGTTGGCGGCCTTCACCAGCCAGGGCCGCTTGCCGTGCCGGAACAACACCCGGTGGAACGCGACCGGCGCCACGACCAGACCGGTGGCGATGACCGACCCGGTCAGGATCGCCAGGAACGTCCCGCGCTGCAGTGCGTCCAGGTCCTTGAACCGCTGGCTGAACGGCAGCGTCAGCAGGAACCCGGTCAGGATCTGGATCCCGGTCTGGGTGACCCGCAGCTCCTGCAGCAGCTCGTTGAGGTTGCGGGTGAGACGCTCCGCCTCGTTCTCGTCCGGCTCGCCGTAGTCGTAGGTGTCACCCATGCCGGGAACCTACCGTCCGACGGCCCTCTCGAGCTCCGCCTTCGACATCTTCGAGCGCCCCTTCACGCCCTTGTCCTTCGCCTCGTCGTAGAGCTGCGCCTTGGTCCGACCGCCCGGCCCACGGTGTGACCGGAGGCCGCCGCGCCGCCCCGAGGAGATGTCCTCGGTCGACGTACGGCTCTTCTGGTCGGCCTCCCCGGAGCGGGCCCGCTCCTTGTTGACGGTCCGGGCCGCGATCTCCTTCGCGGTGTCCTCGTCCCGCCCGCGCTCCTCGAGGCCCTCCTTGACGTGCTCGTACTGGCGTTCGCGCTTGTCGTTCCACGCCTGCTGCGGCATCGTCGGCTCCTCTCCTCGGGGCCTTGGCGGGTACCCGGGCCGGTCCAGCGCATGCGTGGTGGTGCCGCCGCGTCGCGTAGGGTTGCTGCTTGTGGCAGGCCCCGACTTCGAGACCCAGATCAAGCAGCTCCAGGCGACGATGCACACCATCGAGCAGGTGCTCGACGTCGACGCGATGAGGCGCGAGATCGCCGACCTCGGGGAGCAGGTCGCCGCACCCGACCTGTGGGACGACCAGGCCAACGCCACCCGGGTCACCGGCCGGCTCTCGGCGCTCCAGGGCGAGCTGGACCGGTTCACGAACCTGCAGAGCCGTCTCGACGACCTCGGCGTGCTTCTCCAGCTGGCCCAGGAGGAGTCGGACGCCGACTCGATGGCCGAGGCCGAGGCCGAGCTGCGCAAGATCCACAAGTCCGTCGAGGCGCTCGAGGTCCGCACCCTGCTGTCCGGGGAGTACGACAAGCGCGAGGCCCTGATCACGATCCGCTCCGGGGCCGGCGGCGTGGACGCGGCCGACTTCGCCGAGATGCTGATGCGGATGTACACCCGCTGGGCGGAGCGCAACAAGTACCCCGTCGAGGTCTTCGACACCTCCTACGCCGAGGAGGCGGGCCTGAAGTCCGCGACGTTCGCGGTGCACGCGCCCTACGCCTACGGCACGCTGTCGGTCGAGGCCGGCACGCACCGGCTGGTCCGGATCAGCCCCTTCGACAACCAGGGCCGGCGGCAGACCTCGTTCGCGGCGGTCGAGGTGGTCCCGGTGCT
>DASTGV010000125.1:0-3976 GCA_035718765.1 Nocardioidaceae bacterium | reverse complement strand
TCGTGCAGCGTGCCGGTCGGCGTACCGTCCGCACCGCGCTCGATCCGCCCGTCGGCGGGGTCCGGTGTGCGCGCGTCGAGGCCGGCGAGGCGCAGCGCCGCACTGCTCACCCACGCGCCGTGGTGGTCGCGGTTGAGCAGGAAGACCGGACGGTCCCCCGCCACCGCGTCGAGGTCGGCGGCCGGCGGGCCGCCCGGCCCGAAGGCCGGCATCGACCAGCCGCCTCCGAGGACCCAGGGGCGGTCCGGGTGCGCCTCGACGTAGGACCGCACCGCGGCGAGGTACTCGCCCCGGGTCCCCAGGTGGGACAGGTCGCAGCGCAGCCTCTCGACCCCGCCCTGCACGGGGTGGACGTGCGCGTCCTGGAAGCCCGGTAGCACCACCCCGCCGGCCAGGTCGACCACCTCGACGCCCGGGCGCTCGAACAGCGCCAGGTCCGCCTCGGGGAGCACGGCCAGCACCCGGTCGCCGGCGAGCGCGAGCCCGTGCCCGGGCCGGTGCCGGTGGCCGTCGAAGACGTGCCCGTTGCGGAGGACGAGGGTCGCGCGCTGCACCCGCTCAGTGTGCCAGCGGACGACGGATTCCGTAGGTAGAGCCACGCATCACCACGAAGGAAAGCCGCCGCCTGCCTTCGCAACGACGGATTCACTTGCTCTCGACGTACGGGCCGGGCACGATGGGGGTAACGACTTGAGGAGACGATTTCATGACGTCCGAGCAGTTCGGTGCCCCGTCCGCCACCTTCCCATCCGACGCGCCCAAGGGCCCCGGTCCTGCGCTCGACGACGAGGTGTACGCCGGCCTCCAGAAGTCGGCCCGCGAGCACCTGTGGATGCACTTCACCCGCATGTCCAGCTACGACCACGGGGACGTGCCGGTGATCGTCAAGGGCGAGGGGCCCTACATCTACGACGCGAAGGGCCGTCGCTACCTCGACGCGCTGGCCGGGCTGTTCGTGTCCCAGCTGGGTCACGGCCGCACCGAGCTGGCGGAGGCGGCCGCCAAGCAGGCGAAGGAGCTGGCGTTCTTCCCGCTCTGGTCCTACGCGCACCCCCGGGCCATCGAGCTCTCCGAGCGGGTCGCGAACTACGCCCCCGGGGACCTCAACCGGGTCTTCTTCACCAGCGGCGGCGGCGAGGCCGTGGAGACCGCGTGGAAGCTCGCGAAGAACTACTTCAAGATCACCGGCAAGCCGATGAAGCACAAGGTGATCAGCCGGGCCATCGCCTACCACGGCACCACCCAGGGCGCACTGTCGATCACCGGCCTCCCGGGCCTGAAGGCGGTCTTCGAGCCGCTCGTGCCGTCGACCTTCCGGGTGCCGAACACGAACTTCTACCGTGCCCCCCAGCACGGCGACGACCTCGAGGCGTTCGGCCGCTGGGCCGCGGACCAGATCGCGGTCGCCATCGAGAACGAGGGGCCGGACACGGTCGCCGCGGTGTTCCTCGAGCCGGTGCAGAACGCCGGCGGTTGCTTCCCACCCCCGCCTGGCTACTTCCAGCGGGTCCGCGAGATCTGCGACGAGTACGACGTGCTGCTGGTCAGCGACGAGGTGATCTGCGCGTTCGGCCGGCTCGGGCACATGTTCGGCGCCGAGCGCTACGGCTACCAGCCGGACATGATCACCTGCGCCAAGGGCCTCACCTCCGGCTACGCGCCGGCGGGCGCGATGATCGCCTCCGACCGGCTGATGGAGCCCTTCTTGAAGGGCACCAGCTCCTTCGACCACGGGTACACCTTCGGCGGCCACCCGGTGGCGGCTGCGGTGGCCCTGGCCAACCTCGACATCTTCGAGCGGGAGGGCATCAACAAGCACGTCCTCGCGCACGAGGGCGCCTTCCGGGCGACGCTCGAGAAGCTCATGGACCTGCCGATCGTCGGCGACGTCCGCGGCGACGGCTTCTTCTACGGCATCGAGCTGGTCAAGGACAAGGCCACCAAGGAGACCTTCACCGACGCCGAGGCCGAGAAGCTGCTCCGCGGCTTCCTGTCCAAGGCGCTGTTCGAGGCCGGCCTCTACTGCCGTGCGGACGACCGGGGCGACCCGGTGATCCAGCTGTCACCGCCGCTGATCTGCGACCAGGCGCACTTCGACGAGATGGAGCAGATCCTGCGGTCGGTGCTCACCGAGGCGACGAAGCTGCTCGAGTACATGCCGCAGGTCGAGAAGGCCGAGCACGACGAGGCGCGCTACGGCCTCCCCTTCTGACCACGCACCTCCCGGTCAGGCCCGCGCGTACGTCGCGTCGTCGGAGATGTCGGAGCGGCTGTAGTCCTTGAGCGCCGAGCACGCGGCCAGCGTGATCAGTGCCGAGATGAAGATGTACGCCGACACGGCGTACCCCGTCCCGAACTGGTGGATGAGGAACGTCGCGATCAGGGCCGCGGGCCCGCCGGCCACCACCGAGGCGAGCTGGTAGCCCAGCCCCGCGCCGCCGTAGCGCAGCGAGGTCGGGAAGCTCTCCGCGATCAGCGAGGCCTGCGGACCGTACTGCATGGCGTGCGGGATCAGCCCGACGCACAGCGCCAGGAAGACCACCCAGGAGATGCCGCTGTCGAGCATGGCGAAGTAGACGAACCCCCAGATCCCCATGATCGCGGCGCCGGTCATGTAGATCCGCTTGCGCCCGACGGTGTCGGACAGGTGCCCGAAGACCGGCAGCAGCACGAACTCGACGCCGGCCGCGATCAGGGTGCCGATGAGCACGAAGTCCTTGCTGTAGCCGTGGGTGTCGTCGGTCAGGTAGGCGAGCACGAAGGCCGTCACCACGTAGAACGGCATCTGCTCCGACATCCGGATCAGCGCCGAGAGCACGATCTCCTTGGGGTGCTTCTTGATCACCTCGAGGACCGGCGTCTTCTTGACCGACTTCTCCTTCACGAGCTTGGCGAACATCGGCGTCTCGAGGATCTGGAGACGGATGTACAGGCCGATCGCGACCAGTACCAGGCTGCACAGGAAGGGGATCCGCCAGCCCCAGGACACGAAGGCGGCATCGCTGGTGCTGGTGCTGACCAGGGTCAGGAAGCCGGTGCCGAGGATGAGGCCGCTCGCGACGCCGAGCTGGGGCCAGCTGCCCATCAGCCCACGGCGCCTCTGGTCGCCCCACTCCATCGACAGCAGCACCGAGCCGCTCCACTCACCGCCGACCGCGACGCCCTGCAGCAGGCGGAGCAGGATCAGCAGCAGGGGCGCGAGGTTCCCCCAGGCCGCCGCCCCCGGGAGCACGCCGATCAGGGTCGTCGAGATCCCCATCAGCAGCAGCGTCACGATCAGCGTCGCCTTGCGGCCGATCCGGTCGCCCCAGTGCCCGAAGAGGGCGGCCCCGATGGGCCGGGCCGCGAACCCGACGAAGTACGTCGCGAACGACTCCAACGTCCCGACGTAGTGGGAGGCGTTCGGGAAGAACACCTGCGGGAACACCAGCGCCGCCGCGGTGCCGTAGAGGAAGTAGTCGTACCACTCGATGGTGGTGCCGACGGTGCTCGCCAGCGCGGCCTTGCGGATCTGCCGGCCGCGCTCCGCGGTCTGTGCCGCGTCCTGGGCCCGTGTGGCCTGGTTCGGGTCGAGCGTCATGATGTGCCGCCTTCCGGGTCTGGGTGGACCAACCAACCTTCGGGCCTACCCGAAAGATGTGACCGCAATCACGTTTCCGCGAGATTTTGGGTTCGCGGCGGGATCGTGAGGGGACGGGTGCGGTGAAAGCGGACCATTCGCCTGCCGATCGGCGGGCGGCTCGCAGCCACCTGCTCCGGCTTGCCCGCCCAGCCACCTTCGGTCCACAGGACCGCTGCGTCACACGTTGTGCACCGATCGAACGCCCGTTCCTCTCGCCGGCGCCGGGCTCCCTAGCGTGGATCCATGACCACCGCGGACCTCGAGACCCGGGCGCACCCCATCGCCCGGTTCGTCTCGCGTCTGCACGCGGGCCTCGACGACCTGACCGGCGCCCCGGCCTGGTCGATGAGCACG
>DASTGV010000124.1:0-6087 GCA_035718765.1 Nocardioidaceae bacterium | reverse complement strand
GCCCCGGCCTGGAGCTGGTAGCCGCCGGCCGCGCCGCGCACGGCGTGCACCGGGTAGCCGAGGTCGCGCAGCCGCTCCACGTCCCGGCGCAGCGTGCGGTCGCTGACCTCGAGCCGCCGGGCCAGCTCGCCGCCGGGCCAGTAGCGGTGGGTCTGCAGCAGGGAGAGCAGCTGGAGCATGCGGGCGCTGGAGCTCATGCAGCCAGGCTAGGACCGATAGCGGACGGAAGCTGACCTGAAGGACAGGCCGACCGAGCCGTCACTTCCTGCGCGACACGCCGGCCAACCTGCCTTCTGGCTGACGGGTCGCGCTACCGGAGCCGGAGGGGCGTGGTCAGGGGCATCCGGAGCAGGCTGGGTGCCGCCGGGCTCGTCGTCACCGTCACGGGCTGCGAGACGTGGTTGCCGGCGTAGGCCGCGTCGCTGGCGGCGACGGTGACCCGGATCCGGTGCCCGGCGGGGAAGCGCTGCACGACGCCGGGCAGGGTGACCGAGACCGGTCTGGTCACGTCGGTGACCCGCACCGGGGAGATCAGCCGGTTGTGCAGCGTGACCGAACCGTCCGGGGCGACGTCGTAGATCTTCGCGAACAGCACCAGCTTGCCGCCCGGGTCGCTGCCCTGGGTCTGCGCCGCGACCGGCGCCGAGAGGTGCAGCCGCAGCCGCGGCGAGCCGACCAGGTCCGCCGGGGCGGTGAGCGGCGCGCTCGTGAACGAGACCGCGGTGCCCGGGGCGTCGCTCGGCGGGTGGTTGACCTGGCTGCCCTCGAGGCCCGAGGTCTCGGAGTACGACGTGGGCGCCGGGCCGGCGTTGGCGTACGACGCGCTGCCCGGCGTCACGGCGCTGCTCGGGGTGAGCCCGTCGCTGCCGGTGAGGTAGAGGGTGGCGGTCGGTGCCTGGGTGAAGCGGGACCGCTCGGCGTACGCCTTGCGCACCGCGGTGCCGGCGTACCCGGGCCGGGTGTCGTAGTGGACCCAGTCCCGGAAGTAGGAGAACGCCGGCCCGACGGGCGCCTTGGCGTTGCCCTTCACGTAGTGGTTCATCCAGTTCAGGAACCGGTTGCCGAGGTAGGAGTCGCGCAGCGACTTGGCGTCGAAGTCGAGCTCGCCCGGCGCGGGCGTGCTGTCGGAGTGGCCCCACGACTGCCAGATCATCCGGGTCGGGGTGCCCTGCGCCCTGAGGCCGCGGTAGGTCGCGACCGCCTCCTGGAGGTTGAACAGGGTGTCCTTCTGGCCCTGCACGAGCAGGGTCGGCGCCTTGACCCGCCGGAGGTACGTCGAGACCGACGCGTGCCGCGCGAGGTGCAGGGTGGCGGCGTCCGGGTAGCCGAGGGTGTTCAGCCGGAGCGCGGCCGGGCAGGCCTCGTCGGCGAAGTTCGGGCACGGCGGGAAGTTGCGCGACGGGTCGACCGAGCCGCCCTGCACGCCGTCGGTGATGCCGACGGAGAAGAACAGGTCGACCCACTCCCTCTTGCCGACGCCCGGGGTGGCGTAGGTGACGCCGCGGGTGAGGCTCGTGTTGTTCGGGGCGAGGGAGTAGGACAGGTCGTTCCAGGTGATGATCGGGATGAGCGCGTCGACCCGCTTGTCCTGCATCGCCACGGCGTACTGGATCTGGCCGCCGTAGGAGCCGCCGATCATGCCCACGCGCGGGTCGCCCTTGGACTCCTGCGCCACGTAGCGGATCCGCTGCGGGCGCTTGTTCGCGTCGAGGTAGGTCTTGGTGCCGGCCAGCACGCTCACCATCTGCTTGCCCGCCCTGCCGTCGTAGGCCGGGTCGTCGAGCGTGATCTTGCAGCCGGAGTTCGGGAAGCCGAGGCCGGTGTAGGCGAGCACGACGTAGCCCTGCTTCACGAAGCCCCTGCCGATCGCGGACTCGTTGCTGTCGTCCTTGCTGCCGCCGAAGCCGTTGGTGGTGAGGATGGCCGGCTTCCGGTTCGTGCGGGACGCCTTGTCCGGCTTGTAGATGTCGGCGTCCACCACGCACGGGTGGTTGTCCGGGCCGACCTTCACGTTCACGGTGATGTGCCGGACCGAGTAGCCGGGGGTCGCGTCGGCCGCCTGCGCGGTGCCCGAGGAGAGGCCGGTCATCGTGAGTCCGGCGGCGGTGAGCGTGGTGGCCGCGAGGGCGGCGAGGGTGCGACGCGTCATGGTCGGTCCGTTCGGTAGGCGGGTTGCAGGGTTCAACGACGCTTTGCCCGGATCGCTACGACGTGTGCTCCCGGTCACACGGGTTGCCCCGTGGACCGGGGCCCCAAACGGCTGCTGTGGTTCGTGGGGGCCGTCGTACCGTGAGAGCCATGACCGCTGCACGGCGCTGGGTCCTCGTGGGCTGCGCCGTGCTGCTGCTGGTCGCGGCGCCGTTCGTGGTGCGGGCGCTGCCGACCCACGACGAGAGCCTGTCCGCCGCGGCGCTGCTGCACCGGATCCAGGACTCGCGCGGCGTCGCCTTCTCCGGGTACGTCGAGTCGGGCGGCTCGGTCGGGCTCCCCGCCGACGAGGACCTGTCCGGCCTGAGCAAGCTGCTCGGGAGCACGAGCAAGGTCCGGGTGTGGTGGCGCGACCCCGGCACCTGGCGGGTGGCCACGCTGCGCACGACCGGCGAGACCGACCTGGTGCACGCCGGGCACCGGATGCTGCGCTGGGTCTACGAGTCCAAGAACGTCACGCTCGTGCCGGACGTCGGGGTGCGGCTGCCGCTGACCACCGACCTGATGCCCAACGAGCTGGCCCGCCGGGTGCTGGCCGGCGCGCGGAACCGGGAGCTGAGCCGGCTGCCGGCCCGCCGCATCGCCGGTCGCGACGCGCTCGGCCTGCGCCTGACACCGGCGGACCCGCAGGCGTCGATCGGCCGGGTCGACGTGTGGGCGGACCGCGACACGGGTCTGCCCCTGGAGGTGCGGATGTTCACGCGGGGCGCGAGGACCGCCGCCGTCTCGTCACGGTTCCTCGACCTGACCGTCGGCGAGCCGTCCGCGGCGGCGCTGGAATTCTCGCCGCCGCACGACGCCCGGGTGCGCACCGACGACGTGGTGGACCTGGCCGACGCGGTGAACCGGTTCGCCGCGCGGATCCCGCCCGACTCCCTGGCCGGCCTGCCCTCGCGCGGGCCCACGGCACCGGCGGACCAGGGTTCGGTCGGTGTCTACGGCCGCGGACCGACCGTGCTGCTCGCGCTGCCGCTGTGGCACCGCACCGCCGAGCGGGTGCGCGCGGACCTCGGCCGGGCGCCGGGCACCCGGCACACCGATGTCGGGGTGCTGGTCGCGGCACCGCCGATGCGCCTGCTGCTGGCGAACCCCGAGCCCAACGACTTCAGCTGGCTGCTGGCCGGCACCGTCACCCGCAAGGCCCTGGTCGACGCCGCCACCCAGCTCGCCGAGAAGCGGCCCGGGCTGAGGATGCCGTGAGCGACGCGGTCATCGCCACGCGCGGGCTCACCAAGCGCTACGGGCCGGTGCTCGCGGTCGACGGCATCGACCTCGACGTGCGCGCGGGCGACGTCTACGGCTTCCTCGGCGCCAACGGCTCGGGCAAGACCACCACGGTGCGGATCCTGCTCGGCCTGGTGCTGGCCACCTCGGGAGAGGCCGAGGTCCTCGGCGCCCGGATGCCGCGCTCCGCGAAGCGGGTGCTCCCGCAGGTCGGCACGCTGGTCGAGGGCCCCGCGGCGTACCCGCACCTGAGCGGACGCGCGAACCTGGCGCTCTTCGACGCGCTGGGGTCCGCCCGGCGCGGTCGCCGGGCCCGGGTCGACGACGTGCTGGAGCGCGTCGGGCTCGGGCTGGCGGGGGACCGCCGGGTGCGGGGGTACTCCCTCGGCATGCGGCAGCGGCTCGGCCTGGCCGCCGCGCTGCTGCGGGCGCCGCGGCTGCTGGTGCTCGACGAGCCCACCAACGGCCTCGACCCGCAGGGCATCCGCGAGATGCGCGACCTGCTGCTCGGGCTCAACCACGAGGGCACCACGATCTTCCTCTCCAGCCACCTGCTGGCCGAGGTCGAGCAGATGTGCACCCGGGTCGGCGTGCTCGACCGGGGCCGCCTGGTGGTCCAGGACCGGCTCGCGTCGCTGCGCGCGCCCACCGGCCGCACGGTGGTGGTCACCCCGGACGGCGACCGGGCGCTCGGCCTGCTCGACGGCCGGGTCGATCTGCGCGAGGGTGAGCGGCTGGTCGTCCGCGGGAGCGACCCGGCCGAGCTGAACCGGCTGCTGGTCGACGGCGGCGTCCGGGTGCGCGAGCTGGCACCCGAGCGCCGGGGGCTGGAGCAGGTGGTGCTCGAGGCGACCACCGACCCGCACCACGTCGGGGCGAGCCGATGATCCACGTCGAGCTGGTGAAGATGCTGCGCCGGCCGCGGACCTGGATCACGATCCTGCTGCTCAACGCGCTGCCCACGCTGGTCGCGGTGCTGCTCGCGGTGACCGACATCGGCCCGCAGCCCGGGGAGGGACCGGCGTTCCTGTCCGCGGTGCTGACCGACGGGAAGCTCTTCCCGCTGGCCGCCCTGGCGATCGTGCTGCCGCTGTTCATGCCGGTCGCGGTCGCCGTCGTGGCCGGGGACGCGGTCGCCGGCGAGGCGAGCGGCGGCACGCTGCGCTACCTCCTCACCCGTCCGGTGGGCCGCACCCGGCTGCTCGTCGCCAAGCTGGTGAGCGTGATCGCGTTCGTGCTGCTGGCCGTCGTCGTGGTGGCCGCGGTCGGGTACGTCGTCGGGCGGCTGCTGCTCGGTGGCGGCGACGCCACCGGCCTGGTCACCGGCGTCTCCGGGAGCAGCCTGACCTCGACGCAGCTGGTCGAGCGGACCCTGATGTCGATCGTCTACGTCACCTTGTCGATGCTCGGCGTCGCCGCGATGGCGCTGATGCTCTCGACGATGACCGACTCGGCGGTCGGCGCCGCCCTCGGCGCGCTCGCGTTCCTGATCGCCTCGACGCTGCTGCTCACCCTGGACGCGGCGGCCGCCCTGCAGCCGTACCTGCCGACCCGCTACTGGCTGTCGTTCGTCGACCTGTTCCGGGACCCGATCCTGTGGCGCGACATCGACCGCGGCGTGCTCCTGCAGGGGGTGTACGTCCTGGTGTTCCTCGGTGTCGCCTGGGCGAACTTCACCACCAAGGACATCACCAGCTGAGCCACGCGCGGCGCCTCAGCAGGCGACGTCGGTGGGGACGGCCGGCGGGTCCACCCCGAGGGACGAGCCGAGCAGCGCCAGCACCACCGGGTCGCCGGGCAGGCCGGCGTGCGACGTGCGCGCCGCGGGGCACACCGACTGCACGGTGAGGTTCACGGCGCCGTCGAGACGGGCCGAGTCCGGCGGGACGACGACCTCGTCGGCGTCGGACCACACGGAGACGAACCGCGGGCCGTCCGGTGTCTCGTCGTGCGCGTTCAGGGCGCGCAGCAGGTCGCTGTCCGGCTCCAGCTGGCGGCAGGCGGTCGGGCACCGCCCGGCGACACCGGCCGCGAGCTCGGCGACCGCCGTGCCGTGCTGCGGGGAGCCCACGCTGAGCACCCGCCGGGCCTTGCCGGCGCCACCGTCGTCCCGGACCCACTTGCGGGCCACCACGCCGCCGGCCGAGTAGCCGACGACGTCGACCGAGCCGGCGTCGAACCGGTGCATGGCGTCGTCGGCGGCCCCGTCGAGGGCCCGGGCCTGCTCGGCGATGTCACCGGTCCCGCCGCCGACCGGGGGCACCACGACGACGTCGCGTCCGCCCCTGGTCAGGGCCTCGCGCACCGGGTCGAGGGCGCGGGTGGATCCGCCGTACCCGCTGACCAGCAGGACCGGCCCCGGGTCGTCCTGAGCCACCGGCGTCACCGACGCGGTGAGCCGGACGACGACCGCGGCCACGACGCCCAGGGCACCGAGCAGGCCTGCCAGCACGGCGAGCAGCACCAGCCGTCGTCGTGCGGGGGCCAGGGTGGCGAGCACGGTCAGGGCCCGGTGTGGGCGCCGACGTGCTGCTGGACGAGCGCGGCGACCTCGTCGGCGTGCGTGACGATGCCCCAGTGGCCGGCGTCGAGCCGCTCGACCCGCAGGTCCGGGCAGGCCCGGTCGAGGTCCTGCAGGAACACGTCGGTGAGGAA
>DASTGV010000123.1:0-6100 GCA_035718765.1 Nocardioidaceae bacterium | reverse complement strand
CCAGTGCACCTCGACGTACGTCGTCCAGGGTGCCGTGGCCAGGTGGCAGCGCAGCCCGAACCGCCGCCGGGACCGGACCGTGGCCTCGAGGCCGACCAGGCGGCGGACCGTCGAGTGCAGGCCGTCCGCGGCGACCAGGTGCCGCGCCGGGGTGCCGTCCACCTCGACGTGCCCGCCGCGGTCGGCCACCGCCGCCACCGCCCGGTGCACCACCGGGATCCCGGCCGCCGCGACGGTGTCGAGCAGCGCCGCGTGCAGGGCGGTCCGCGCCACCCCGCGACCAGGACCGGCCCGGAACGCCGCCTCGACGGAGTGGGCCGCGTCGACGTACCGGATGCCGTCGATGCGGTGCCCCTCGAGCCGGACCCCGAGCTCGTGCAGGCCCGTCAGCGCCGCCGGCATCAGCCCCTCGCCGCAGGCCTTGTCGATCACCCCACGCCGGGGCTCGCGCACCTCGACGTCGAGGCCGGCGCGGGCGGCGAGGAGCGCGGTGGCCAGCCCGACCGGTCCGCCTCCCGCCACCACGAGGTCGCGCATCAGGCCTCCCGCACGGTGGCGAGCGCGGCGTTCTCCACGCGCAGCCGGACCGCGAGCACGAACGCGTTCGCGACCGTGAAGACCAGGGCGGTCACCCAGCAGGCGTGCACCAGGGGGAGGGCGAGGCCCTCCACCACCACGGCCACGTAGTTCGGGTGCCGCAGGAAGCGGTACGGGCCCGAGCGCACGAGCGGGAGGCCGGGGACCACGATGACCCGGGTGTTCCAGCGCCGGCCGAGCGTCGCGATGCACCACCAGCGCAGCGCCTGCGACCCCAGCACGAGCAGCAGCATCACCGCCGCCAGCGTGACCGGCACCTCCGGCCGGCGGACGAAGGCCTCCACGAGGCACCCGACCAGCAGCCCGGTGTGCAGCACGACCATCACCGCGTAGTGCGCCGCCCCGGTCTCCCGGCCGCCCCGGGCCAGGCTCCAGGCCGCGTTGCGCCGGGAGACCACGAGCTCCGCGAGCCGTTCGAGCGCGACGAGCAGCACGACCCCGGTGAAGAACGCCAGCGAGGTCACCAGCGTCACCGGGATGCCGCCTGCAGCAGCACCAGCTCGGCGCAGAACCCGGGACCCATGGCCATCAGCATCCCGTACGAGCCCGCGGCCGGCGGGCGGTCCCGCAGGGTGTCCTCGAGGACGTGCAGCACCGAGGCGGACGACAGGTTGCCGATGCGTGCGAGCGAGTCCCAGGTCAGCGAGACCGCCTCCCGGGGCAGCCCGAGCGCGTCCTCGATCGCCTCGAGCACCTTCGGTCCCCCGGGGTGGCAGACCCACCAGCCGACGTCGTCGCGGGTCAGGCCGTGGTCCTCGAGGAGCCCGTCGACGTCGGCGCCGAGGTAGGCCCGCACCAGGTCCGGCACCTGCGCGTCGAGGACGATGCGCAGCCCGGTCGAGGTGACGTCCCAGCCCATGGCCCGCTCGGAGTCGGGGTAGAGGTGGCTGCGCGAGTCCAGCACCCGCACCGGGGCGGGCTCGCCGAGCTCCCGCTCGGAGCCGGCCGCGACCACCGCGGCGGCACCGTCGCCGAACAGCCCGCTCGCGACCAGGTTGGGCACGCTCACGTCGTCCCGCTGCACCGTCAACGAGCACATCTCGGAGGTGACCAGCGCCCCCACCTCGCGCGGGTGCCCGACCAGGTAGTCGTTCAGCCGCGCGACCCCGGCGGCGCCGGCGACGCAGCCGAGCCCGACCAGGGGCATCCGCTTCACGTCGGGTCGCAGGCCGAGGACGCCGGCGATCCGCGCGTCCAGGGAGGGTACGGCGAGCCCGGTGACCGTGCTGACGAGCAGCACGTCCACGTCGCCGGGGGTGAGGCCGGCCGCCTTCAGGGCCTCGGCCAGGGCCAGCGCACCGAGCTCCACGGCGGACTCGATGAACCGGTCGTTCGACTTCCCGAAGTCACCGAGGTCGGCGTACGCCTCCAGCGGCAGCGCGAGGTGCCGCGAGCGCACCCCGGCGTTGGCGTGCAGACGTCGCAGGAGTTGCTCGTCGAGCTCGCCCCGGGCGATCACGGAGGCGAACGCGTCGGTGATCTGCTGCTGCTCGTAGCGATGCTCGGGGACCACCCCGCGCACGGTCATGATCTGCATGCGGATGTCCCTCTCAGCGGGCCGCGCGATGTGGCTGCGGGCTCAGGCATCGGTGTGGGCCGTTCCTCGGTGGCGTTCGGCATCCGGCTACCCGGACTCTCCCCACGCTATGTCAGGACCACACGTGGCCACCCGGGCTCGGCGGCGGCCTCGGCACCGCGCCGGCGGCCCGACGCGCCCCCGGGACGGTCGGCCCCGCGTGGTGGAATGGTCGCCATGAGCGAGTCGCAGGGGCAGCGCCCGCGGAGGGTCACGATCGCGGGCGTGATGGCCACCGCGGCCTGCGTGCTGCTCGTGGTCAGCCTGTTCGACTCGATGGCGACGGTGCGCTCCTCCGCGGTGCGCGACCAGATCGCCGAGCAGCTCAGCAAGCCGCCGGGCAACGGCCTCGGGCTCGACCCGGCGGCGGTCGTCGACATGCTGCGCGCGCTGGTCCTGGTCAGCGGGGCGCTGGCCGCCGCCGGCGCCGTGCTGGCGATCTTCGCGTTGCAGCGGCACCGGGGCGCCCGGGTCGGGCTGACCGTGACCGCGGTGCTGCTGCTGTTCTCCGCGACCTTCGTCTCGGGGATTCTGCCGATCCTCGTCGCGGTCGCGGCGTCGATGCTGTGGAGCCGCGACGCGCGGGACTGGTTCGCCGGCCGCCCGCCGCGCCCGGCCCCGGCTGTGCCGCCGCCGGCCTCCGGGCCGCCGGCCGGGGACGGGCACGCTGACACGCCGGCCGGCATGACGACCTGGCGGCCCGGTGCCCAGCCCGGAACACTGCCGGGACCCCAGCCCGGAGCCCAGCCCGCACCCCAGCCCGCACCCCAGCCGGTGCCACAGTCCGGATCGCAGGACGGTCCGCGCGAGAGCGGCCCGCCCCCCGCGGCGTACCCCTACGGCACGTCGCCCGGCCCGTTCCCGGCGCACGCCGGGCACCCGGGCGCGCCGTACGCGTCGGCGCGGGTGCGGACCCCCGCCCGGCCGACCGCGGTCACCGTCGCCGCCTGGCTGACCTGGGTGTTCGCCGGGCTGACGGCGGTGTTCTTCCTGCTGACCGTGGTGGCGATCCTGGTCGACCACCAGGCCATCGTGGAGGCGATGCAGCGCAACCCGCAGGTGGCTGCGATGGGGCTGAGCGGGCGCGAGATCCTCGGCTACGTGTGGGTCACCGTCGCGGTGGTGATCTTCTGGGCGTTCGCCGCGATGGCGCTCGCGGTGCTCGCCTACCGCCGGGTCGAGATCGGCCGGATCCTGCTCATCGTGTCCGCGGCGGCCGCCGGCCTGATGGGGCTGGTCGCCGTGCCGGTCGGGTGGCTGAACGCCGCGGCGGCGATCGCCTGCGTGGTGCTGCTCAGCCGGCGGTCGGTGCGGGCGTGGTACGCCGGCCAGGACCTGCCGCCGCGGACGCCGCCGAGCCACCGGCCGCCCCAGGCGCCGGTGCCGCCGTCGGAGAAGCCGCCCGTCTGGTGAGTCAGGCGCGCAGGTCGGCCTGCTGGAGCCGCCGCACGCCCTCCTCGACCACCGAGGTGTCCTTGCAGAACGCCCAGCGCACCTTGTGCCGGCCCTCGTCCGGGTCGTCGTAGAACACCTGCGACGGGATCGCCACCACCCCGGCCCGCTCCGGCAGGGACAGGCAGAACGCCAGGCCGTCGGGGTGGCCGTACTCCCGCACGTCGGTGGTCACGAAGTACGTCCCCTCGGGCTCGTAGACCTCCATGTCCAGGGTCCGCAGCCCCTCGACCAGCAGGTCCCGCTTGGCCTGGAGCTCCTTGGCCAGCCCGTCGTAGAAGCCGGCCTCCTGGGTGAGCGCGTGCGCGACGGCCGGCTGCAGCGGGGCCGCGTTGCTGAACGTCAGCCACTGCTTGGCCGACATCACCGTGGCCACCAGGTCGGCAGGGCCGGTGACCCAGCCGACCTTCCAGCCGGTGAACGAGAACGTCTTGCCCGCACTGGAGATGCTGACCGTGCGCTCCCACATCCCCGGCAGCGTGCAGATCGGGACGTGCGGGCGGCCGTCGAACAGCAGGTGCTCGTAGACCTCGTCGGTGACGACCACCAGGTCGTGCTCGACGGCGACGGCCGCCACCGCCTCCAGCTCCTCGCGGGTCAGCACCGCGCCGGTCGGGTTGTGCGGCGTGTTCAGCAGGATCGTCGTGGTGCGTGGGGTGACCGCGGCCCGGAGCGCGTCGACGTCGAGCCGGAAGTCCGGCGCACGCAGGGTCACCGGGCGACGTACGCCGCCGGCCATCTCGATGCACGCGACGTAGGAGTCGTAGTAGGGCTCGAGCACGACCATCTCGTCGCCGGGGTTCACCAGCGCCAGCACCGCCGCGGCGATCGCCTCGGTGGCGCCGGCGGTGACCACGACCTCGGCGGCCGGGTTGAGGTCGAGCCCGTAGTGCCGGGCCTGGTGGGCGGCGACCGCCTCCCGCAGCTCCGGGTAGCCGGGGCCGGGCGGGTACTGGTTGCGGCCCGACCGCAGCGCCTCCACCGCGACCTCGACCGCGCCCGCCGGGCCGTCCCGGTCGGGGAAGCCCTGGCCGAGGTTCAGGCTGCCGGTGCGCACGGCCAGCGCGGACATCTCCGAGAAGATCGTCGGCGGGATCGACCGGAGACGTGCCGCCTTCCGGTCCCGGGACGGTCCGGTCGTCGGTCCGGTGGTCGGTCCGGTGGTCGGTCCGGTAGTCGGTCCAGTTGTCATGGACATACCCGCGACTGTACGGCGTTCGTCTGCGACCACCGCGGCCATGAGGGATGATCGGGCGCATGTCCACGCAGACCCTCGAGCGTCCGCCCGCGACCCCGCGTGGCGGCCGCGGCGCCTCGTTCTGGATCGGCGTCGGCCTGATCCTGGCGGGCCTGGCCGTGCTCGGGTACGTCGCGTGGCAGTTCTTCGGCACGAACGTGGTGGCCCACCAGAAGCAGCAGAGGATCGTCGAGCAGACCGAGAAGGTGTGGAGCTCCGCCGGCGGCGCGGGGGCGACCGGCTCCGCGAAGGGCGTGCAGCTGCACGGCGCGGAGGCGCTGATCCGGATCCCGCGGTTCGGCAAGAAGTACGTCATGCCGGTCCAGAAGGGTGTCTCCGAGCAGGTGCTGGCCGAGGGCTTCGGCCACTTCAAGGGCACGGCGAGGGCCGGCGGGGTCGGCAACTTCGCGCTCGCCGCCCACCGGGTCACCCACGGCGAGCCGCTGCGCCGGATGCCCGACCTGCGGCCCGGCGACCGGATCATCGTCGAGACCAGGAACCGCACCTACACCTACGAGCTCGACACGAACCCCAACGACCTGATCGTCACCTTCGCCGACGTCTGGGTGATCGACAGGCTGCCCAGGAACCCGCGCGGAGGCGTCGAGCCGGCGCAGAAGCCGGGCCAGCGGCTGATCACGCTGACCACCTGCGCCGAGCTGTTCCACACCGACAACCGGATGATCGCCTTCGGGCACCTGGTCGGCAGCACCGCCCGCTGACCCGCCGCCGACCCGGCGCCGACACGACCGCCTAGGGTGACCGGCATGGACGACCGCGACCAGCTGCTGGCCCAGGTGCGCGACAAGGCCGTGGTGCACGGCCGGGTCACGCTCTCCTCCGGCAAGGAGGCCGACTACTACGTCGACCTGCGCCGGGTCACCCTCGACGCCGAGGCGGCGCCCCTGGTCGGACGGGTGATGCTCGACCTCACCCGCGACTGGGGGTACGACGCGGTCGGCGGCCTCACCCTGGGGGCGGACCCGGTGGCGACCGCGATGCTGCACGCCGCGGCCGCGCAGGGTCGCCGGCTCGACGCCTTCGTGGTGCGCAAGGCCGAGAAGGCGCACGGCCTGCAGCGCCGCATCGAGGGCCCGGACGTCGCCGGACGACGGGTGCTCGCGGTCGAGGACACCTCCACCACCGGCGGCTCGGTGCTCACCGCGGTCGAGGCGCTGCGCGAGGCCGGCGCGGAGGTGGTCGGCGTGGCGGCGATCCTGGACCGGGACACCGGCGCC
>DASTGV010000122.1:0-4729 GCA_035718765.1 Nocardioidaceae bacterium | reverse complement strand
CCCAGCCGCCCCCGAGCCCGAAGGCGGCGACCATCACCCGCGTGTACCCGAACACCTGCTGGGCCTGGGTGAGCCCGCGGCCCTCGACGCCGCCGACGAGGTTCTCGACCGGGACGACCACGTCGTCGAGGAACAGCGCGGCGGTGTTCGACAGCCGGATGCCGTGCTTGTCCTCCGGCGGAGCCGAGGACAGCCCCGCGGTGCCGCGCTCGATGAGGAACCACGACGGCCCTCCCGGTGCCATCGCGAGCACGGTGTACGCGTCGGCGATGCTTCCGTTGCTGATCCACTGCTTGCGCCCCGTGATGCGGTAGCTCCCGGCCGCAGGCTGCTCAGGGTCGGTCGCCGACCCGTCGACGGGCACGGCCACCGTGGTCATGGCGGCGAGGTCGCTGCCGGCCTCCGGCTCCGTCGCGCCGTAGGCGAAGATGATGCCCTGCTCGGCCACGCGGCCCAGCCACTCCTTGCGCTGCTCCTCCGTGCCCCCCATCAGGACGGGGTCGCTGCCCAGGAACGTCGCGAAGACCGACGTGCCCAGCCCGATGTCGACGCGCGCCATCCGCTCGCAGACACGGTAGGAGTCGAAGGCGTTCCCGCCCAGCCCGCCGTACACCTCGGGGATGAAGACGAGCTGTACGCCGAGCGCGTCGCTGCACATGGCGCGCACGGTGTCCTCCGGGCAGATGTCCTCGTGGTCGAGCTCGAGCATCCGGCCCTCGGGCAGCTCGGCCGCGACGAAGTCGCCCAGCGCCTCGAGCATCAGGTTCAGCGTGCCGAGGTCCAGCCCCTTGCCGCCGAGGTGAGTCGTGGAGGGGGTGGCCGATGTCATGACGGGTTCCCTTCGGACGGGGTGGCGGAACGGGGCGACGGCGCCTCGACGACGGTGCTGCGAACCGAGCGCAGCAGCACCTCGGCCACGTCGGTGACCTCGACGTGGTCGTGCGTCTCGTCCTCCTGCTGGCGCCGTGAGACACCGTCGGACAGCATCACGATGCAGAACGGACACGCGGCCGCGACGATGTCCGGCTGCAGGGAGAGCGCCTCGTCGGCGCGGTTCTCGTTGATCCGTTGGCCGATCGTCTCGTCCATCCACATCCGGGCGCCGCCGGCGCCGCAGCAGAAGGACCTCTCCTGGTTCCGGGGCATCTCGGCGAGCCGGACGCCGGGGACGCTCCCGAGGAGCTCTCGCGGCGGAGCGAAGACCCGGTTGTGGCGGCCGAGGTAGCAGGCGTCGTGGTACGTGACGGTCGCATCGACCGGACCGGCCGGGCGGAGCCTGCCCTCGGCGACGAGCCGGGCCAGCAGCTGGGTGTGGTGGACGACCTCGTACTGGCCGCCGAGCTGGGGGTACTCGTTGGCCAACGTGTTGAAGCAGTGCGCGCAGGTGGCCACGATCTTGCGCACGCCCGCGCCGTTGAGCGTCTCGACGTTCTGCTGCGCCAGCATCTGGAACAGGAACTCGTGCCCCATGCGACGGGCCGGGTCACCGGTGCAGGTCTCCCCCTCACCGAGCACCATGAACGACACCCCGGCGGCATCGAGCAGCTCGGCCACCGCGCGGGTGGTCTGCTGAGCCTTCTCGTCCAGCGCTCCCGCGCAACCCACCCAGAAGAGGTACTCCACGTCGTCCGGCAGCCGGTCCTCGCCGTCGGCCCCGAGCACGCGGACCTGGAACGGCAGGTCGGCGGCCCATCCCATCCGGGCGGCCGTACCCAGCCCCCACGGGTCGCCGGCGTGCTCGACGTTGCGGAGCATCGGGTTCGCCGACTCCGGGAACGCGCTCTCCACCAGCACCTGGTAACGGCGCATGTCCACGATGTGGTCGATGTGCTCGATGTCGACGGGGCACTGCTCCACGCACGCACCGCACGTGGTGCACGACCACAGGACGTCCGGGTCGATGACGCCGCCGGCCTCGGCGTCGCCGACCAGCGGGCGCTCGGCCTCGGTCCGGACCGCCTCCGGCAGCGAGGCCCGCTCGGCCTCGTCGGCCGCCAGGAGGTACGGCGCCTTCGCGAGCGCATGGTCACGCAACGACATCACGAGGAGCTTGGGTGACAGCGGCTTGTCGGTGTTCCAGGCCGGGCACATCGACTGGCATCGACCGCACTCCGTGCAGGTGGCGAAGTCGAGCATGCCCTTCCAGGTGAAGTCCTCGATCGCGCCCCGGCCCATCAGGTCCTCGTCGCCGGGGTCGGTGAAGTCGACCGGCCGGCCGCCCGAGTGCACGGGGAGCAGCGCGCCGAGCCCCCGGGGTCGCCGGGAGAGACCGACGTTGAAGACGGCGGTGATGATGTGCAGGTGCTTGCTGTGCACCACCAGGACGAGGAAAGCGAGGATGATGCCGAGGGCCACCAGGATGCCGACGGTCTCGATGGCCTCGTTGGCGTCGCGGCCCAGCGGCCGGAGCAGGCCGGCGACCCACGTGGAGGCGAAGGCCCCGCTGCTGTACGGGAAGACCCCGCCGTTGATCTGGGCACCTCGGTAGAGCAGCAGGCTCCACACGACGTTGAAGATCATGAACAGGACGAGCCAGGCGGCGTCGAGGTGGGACCCGAAGAAGCGCGAGCGCCGACCCTCCCGACGGGGTGAGTGCACGGCTCGGATCACCGCGAACACGGCGACCGACACGAGAACGAGGACCGCGACCAGGTCTTCGAGGAAGCCCAGCCAGGGCTGTTGGCCGATCAGCGGGATGTGGAACTCCCGGTTGAACAGAGCGCCGTACCCCTCGACCACGGTGAGCATCAGCAGGATGAAGCCCCAGAACGCAAGGACGTGCGCGATGCCCGGCACCGTCCACTTCAGGAGCTTGCGCTGCCCGAGGACCTCGACGAGCTCGGCCTCCAGCCGGGCAGCGACATGGTCCGTGCGTCCCGGCTCCACCGGCTGTCCGTGGCGTCCCAGCCGGTAGAGCAGGAGGAGCCGGCGTCCGGCGAACCAGAACGCCGCGGCCGTCATCCCGAGACCGATGACCAGTCGCAGTGTCACCTCTGCCTCCCTCCGGTGGCCGGGACCGTCAGCCCTTGCGCCGCTCGACCTCGTCGATGAGCGCGGGGAGCACGGCATGGGCGTCCCCCACCACGCCGAAGTCCGCGAAGCGGAACATCGGGGCCTTCGGGTCCTTGTTGATGGCGACGACCGTGCGAGAGCCGCGCATGCCGGCTCTGTGCTGGACCGCCCCCGAGATGCCGCTGGCCAGGTACAGCTGGGGCGCGACGGTCTTGCCTGTCTGACCGATCTGGAAGTCGTGGTCGTACCAGCCGAGGTCGGTGGCGGCTCTCGACGCGGCCACCGCACCGCCCAGCGAGTCGGCCAGCCGCTCCAGCAGCGCGAACGCCTCGGCCGACCCCATCCCGCGCCCTCCGGCGACCACGACGGAGGCGTCGGCGAGGTCGGGGCGCCCGGTGCCGGTCTTGGGCGTCCGCTGTGCGATCCGGGAACCGCGGTCCCCGGCCCCGACGTCGACGGTGACAGTCTCGACGACCGGCTCCACGGGCGCGGCCTCGGGAGGGACGGCGTTGGGCCGGACCGTGATCACCGGCGTGCCACGCACCACCTGGCTCTGGGTGGCCCAGCTGCCCGCGAACACCGACTGGGTGACGAGCGGGCCACCCTCCCCCGCCACGACGTCGACCGCGTCGGTGATGATCCCGGAGTCGAGGCGCACGGCGGCGCGCGCGGCGACCTCCGTGCCCTCATGGTCCGCGGTGACGAGCACAGCGGCCGGAGCGGTCCGGCGTACGACGGCCGCCAGCGCCTCGGCCTTCGGCGCGACCAGGAACTCCTCGAGGTCGGGGTTCTCCACCGCGTACACGTGCGTGGCGCCGTACTCCCCGAGGACCTTGAGCAGCGCCTCGTCCGCCGGGCCGCACACCAGCGCAGCCGGCTCCCCGAGGCGCCGCGCGAGGGTGAGCAGCTCGAGGCTGGCCTTGCGGACCGTTCCGTTGACGGTCTCGACGAGTACAAGCACTCCGGACACGAGGGTCTCCTTCTGGGTCGGTCGTCGGGCGCGGCGTCACAGCAGCCGCTGAGCGACGAGGAAGTCGGCGATCTGAGCGGCGGCCCCGCCGTCGTCGACGACGACGACGCCCGCCTGGCGGGGAGGTTGGGGGGCCGCGCTGCGCACGGCGGTCGCGGCACCAGCCGCACCGACGAGGGCAGGCTCGACGCCGAGGTCGGCCAGGGTCCAGGTGGTCACCGGCTTCTTCTTGCCCGCCATGATCGCCTTGAAGGACGGGTAGCGGACCTCGCCGGTCTGGTCGGTCACCGAGACCACGGCCGGGAGCGTGGCGACCACCTCCTCGACGGCCGTGTCCCCGTCGCGACGGATCGTGACCGAGCCGTCGTCGACGGTCAGCGCGCTGGCGAAGGTGACCTGGGGCACCCCGAGCCGGTCGGCGACCATCGCCGGGACCACGGACATCTCCGCGTCCGTGGACGACATGCCGCAGATGACCAGGTCGAACCCGGTCCGCTCGACGGCGCGGGCCAACACCAGCGAGGTGGCCAGTGCGTCGGAGCCGTGCAGTGCCTCGTCGCTGATGTGGACGCCGTCGTCACCGCCCATGGCCAGGGCCTTGCGCAGGCCGTCGACCGCCCGGGCGGGCCCCATGGTCACGAAGGTCACCGTGGCGGACAGGCCGTTCTCCACCAGTGAGAGCGCCTGCTCGACGGCGTACTCGTCGAGCTCCGACAGTCGTCCCTCCACACCGGCCCGGTCGAGGGT
>DASTGV010000121.1:0-8268 GCA_035718765.1 Nocardioidaceae bacterium | reverse complement strand
AGGTTGATGTGCGCGGGGGTGATGAGGTTCGGCTTGCCGTCGATGACGTCGAACCCGTTGTTCATCTCCGGCATCGTCTTGAGCGCCTTGACCAGCGCGTAGCCGATGATGTGCGTGAACGACACCTTGCCGCCGCGGGCGCGGGAGAGGTGGTTGTTGATGACGATCCGGTTGTCCCAGAGCAGCTTGACCGGGACCGAGCGCACCGAGGTGGCGGTCGGCACGGTGAGGCTGGCGTCCATGTTCTGGGCGGTGCGGGCCGGGGCACCGCGCAGCACCGTGAGGGTCGGCTCGTCGGAGGCCTCGGCCGCGGCCGGCGGCTCGGGCTCCTTGGGCACCGGCGAGGCGGTGGACGGCGCCGAGGGGCGGGCGTCCGCGCGCGGGCTGGTGTCACCCGAGGGCGTGGCCACCGGCTTCGCGGGGCTGGTCGACTCGGTCCGGGCCGCGGGCTTGGCGGCGGTCTCGGCCTTCGGCGCGCTCTTCGGGGCGGGCTTCGCCTCGGTCTTGGGGGCGGTCTTCACCGCCGACCTCGGGGCCGGCGTCGCCTCGGTCGAGGCCTCGGGGGCCTTGGTCGTGCCGTTCGAGCCGCTGCCGGAGTTCCCGTCCGGGGCGTTGTGCTCGAAGAAGTCCCACCACACCTTGTCGACGCTGTCGGGGTCGCGCTGGTACTGCTCGTACATCTCGTCGACCAGCCACTCGTTCGCGCCGAACGCGGCGAGCGGGTTGTCGTCAGCCTCGCTGTCGACGGGGGATGCGCCTTTCGAAGACTCGGCCACGGCCTGGATCGCCTCTTCCGATGGTTTTCTGTGATCAATCTCTAGGGTGGGAACGGCTACCAGGCTAGACCTTGGCGACAACTCGGCGCAGCCGGGATCGCCGCCTGGAGGCCAGGTGTTACGCGGGTCACGACGCGCCCGTGCAGGACGACCCACATCGACCCGATCTGCGACCCGACACCGAGGAAGAGGCGAGCCGCGTGAGACCCCTGTCCCGAGCCCTCCCGGCGGCCGCGCTGCTGGCGGCCGGCGCCCTCGCCGGCGGCTGCACCGACCACTCCGAGCCGGCCGCGAGACCGACGCCCAGCGCCTCGCCGACCGCCTCGACCACGCCCGCGCCGGCCCCGGAGTCGGTCCCCTTCAAGGTCGTGGTGACCCGGGTGTCCGGAAAGCTGCCGGAGAAGACCCGGCCCGCGCTCGAGGCGAACGTCGGCAAGGCCCTCTCCGCGTACGTCGACGGGGCGTTCCTCGCGGGCGACTACCCCCGCTCGGACTTCCGGGCCGCGTTCGGCGTGTTCACCCCCGGGGCGGCCCGCGACGCCCGGCGCGACCAGAGCCTGCTCACGAACCGGCGGCTCGGTCCCTCGACCGAGTCGGTGCGGGCGACGCGCCGTACCGCCTACCTGTCGGTGCTCGCGCCGTACAAGGTCGCCGCCGGCGTCACCGCCAAGGTCGACCTGGTGTTCGTGGTCGACCGCGGGGACCGGACCGCGCAGCGGGTCCGTCTCGCCGGGCGGCTGCTGCTGACCCGCAACAAGTCCAACGGCTGGTCGGTGTTCGGCTACGACCTGCACCGCTCGCAGACCCCGAGGAGTGAGTCGTGATGAGGTTCCCGACCCGCCGCGTCGTCGTGCTGGCGGTGGTGCTCGCCGTCGCGGCCCTGGTCATGCCGCCGGCCGCGGAGCGGCACGCCGACACCAGCCTGGTCAAGGTCCAGACCGCGCAGGCCGTCGACCACCCGCGGGACGTGGTGTGGGTGCTCTGCCTCGGCTCGGACGCCCGGCCCGGCCAGCGGCTCACCGGCACCCGGGCCGACGCGATCCAGCTCGTCGGGCTGAACCTCAGGACCGGCGCCGGCACCATGATCGGCATCCCGCGCGACTCCTACGTCGACATCAGGGGCCACGGCCGCAACAAGATCAACGCGTCCATGTTCTTCGGCGGCCCCCAGCTGATGGCGGACTCGGTCGGCCGGATGGTCGGCGTACGCCCCGACTACGTGTTCACCACCGGCTTCCTCGGCTTCCGGGGCATGGTCCGCGCCATCGGCGGCGTGACGGTGTACTCGAAGTTCTCGTTCTCCGACCCGGTGCGGCCCCAGGGCTACCACCGGGGGAAGAACAAGCTGAACCCGTTCCAGGCGCTCATCTTCGGCCGGGTCCGGCACCCGCTGCCGCGCGGGGACTTCGACCGCTCCGCGAACCAGCAGGAGCTGCTGCGCAGCATCCTGCGCAGGGTGCGTGCCCACGAGCAGCAGCCGGGGTTCATGGAGCGCGGCGTGATGGCGTCGGTGAAGTACATGGACACCGACCTCGCGCCCTCCGAGCTGTACCGGCTCGCCCAGGCGGTGACCGGGATCCAGCCCGGCAAGCTCAAGGGCTGCGTGGTGCAGGGGCCCACCGGCTACGTCGGGGGAGCGAGCGTGGTGTTCGCGAGCCTGGCGCAGGCCCGCCGGCTCGGCAACGACGCCCGCAAGGACGGGACGCTGAACCACGGCTGCTGAGGCCGGGCTGTGCCGGATCTGAGACTGGCGGCCCCGGTAGGGCTCGGACCTGCGCACCCGCCTCCGGGAGAAACGGGATGGCGCGGTGCTCTGTGCCGGATCTGAGACTGGCGCCCCCGGTAGGATTCGAACCTACGCACCCGCCTCCGGAGGGCGGTGCTCTATCCCCTGAGCTACGGGGGCTCATGGCGCGGGACGAGCGTACATGACCATCGAGGACCGACGATCGGGGGCCAGCATGACGAGCCACCCGGTCCGCGTCCTGGTCGTCGACGACTCGGAGGCCATCCGCCAGCTGATCGCCGTCAACCTCGAGCTCGAGGGGTACGACGTGCGCCGGGCGGTCGACGGCCAGGAGGCGCTCGAGGTCGCGGCCCGGTGGCGGCCGGACGTGGTGACCCTGGACGTGGTGATGCCGCGACTCGACGGGCTGGCCACCTGTGCCCGGCTCCGGGCCGACCCGGCGACGGCGGACGTGGCGGTGATCATGGTCACCGGCCGGGCGCAGGCCGCCGACCGCGAGCGCGGGGAGAGGGTGGGGGTGGACGCCTACCTCACCAAGCCGTTCGAGCCGGCCGAGCTGGTCGCCACCGTTGCCCGGCTGGCCGCCACCGGACACCGGACGCAGGCCTGAGGCGCCGCCGATACCCTTGACCGGTGACTCCCGAACAGCTCTCCGCCTCGATCGTCCACGCGCTCACCGCCCTGTCCGACCGCGGTGCGCTGCGCCTGGCCGACGGGGTGCCGGGCACGGTGGTCGTCGAGCGCCCGAAGAGCAAGGAGCACGGCGACTACGCCACCAACGTCGCGCTCCAGCTGGCCAAGAAGGCCGGGATGTCGCCGCGGGAGCTGGCCGGGCTGCTGGCCGAGGAGCTGCGCGCCGCCGACGGGATCGCCTCGGTCGACATCGCCGGGCCCGGCTTCCTCAACGTGCGGGTCGAGGCCGGTGCCCAGGGGGCCCTCGCCGCCCAGGTGGTGGCCGCGGGCGCGGGGTACGGCGGCAGCGACGTCCTCGCCGGCCAGCAGTTCAACGTGGAGTTCATCTCCGCCAACCCGACCGGCCCGATCCACCTCGGGCACACCCGGTGGGCCGTCGTCGGGGACGCCATCGCCCGGGTCATCGAGGCCGCCGGCGCCTCGGTCACGCGCGAGTTCTACATCAACGACCGCGGCAACCAGATGGACAAGTTCGGCGCCTCCATCGAGGCGGCTGCACTGGGGCTGCCCGTTCCCGAGGACGGCTACCACGGCGACTACATCGCCGACCTCGCGAAGCAGATCGTCGCCGAGAACCCCCACATCGTCGACCTGCCCGAGGGGGAGCGGCTCGCCGCGTTCCGCGAGGCGGGCTACAAGCTGCAGCTCGCGGAGCAACAGGACCAGCTGGACGGGTTCCAGACGCACTTCGACGTCTGGTACTCCGAGCGGAGCCTGCACGACACGGGCTCGGGCGTCGACAAGGTCGCGCACGGGCTGGAGAAGCTGCGCGAGCAGGGGCACCTCTTCGAGGCCGACGGGGCGCTGTGGATGCGCACGACCGACTTCGGCGACGACAAGGACCGGGTCCTGGTCCGGAGCAACGGCGAGCTGACCTACTTCGCGTCCGACACCGCCTACTACGTCGACAAGCGCGAGCGCGGCTTCGACGTCTGCATCTACCTGCTGGGCGCGGACCACCACGGCTACGTGGGCCGCCTCAAGGCCATGGCGGCCTGTGTCGGTGATGACCCGGAGCGCAACATCGAGGTGCTCATCGGCCAGCTGGTGAAGATCATGCGCAGCGGCGAGGAGGTGCGGCTCAGCAAGCGCGCCGGGGCGATCGTCACCCTGCAGGAGCTCGTCGAGATGATCGGCGTCGACGCGCTGCGCTACACCCTGGCCCGGTACCCCGCCGACTCGCCGCTCACCGTGGACGTCGAGCAGGTGACCCGTCAGGCGTCCGACAACCCGGTCTTCTACGTGCAGTACGCCCACGCCCGGCTGTCGGCGATCCTGCGCAACGCCGCCGACCTCGGGATCGGCCCGGCCACGGGCGACGCGTTCGACCCGGCGCTGCTCTCGCACGAGAAGGAGGGCGACCTGCTCCGGGCGCTGGCGGAGTTCCCGCGGGTGGTCGCGGCCGCGGCGCAGCTGCGGGAGCCGCACCGGGTGGCGCGCTACCTGGAGGACACCGCGTCGGCGTTCCACAAGTTCTACGACACCTGCCGGGTGCTGCCGATGGGCGACGAGGAGCCCGCGCCGATCCACGGCGCGCGGCTGCTGCTCGTGGACGCGACGCGCACGGTGGTCGCCAACGGCCTCCGCCTGCTCGGGGTCTCCGCCCCCGAGCGGATGTAGCGGTCGCCGATGCCTGCGTCCCACGAGGCCGGGTGGGCCCACGCCGACGGCGCCCTGCGGGGTCCGTCGTGGCTACGGGTGCCCGCCGACGTGAACGCGCTGGTCCCGCTGCTGTGGTCCTCGACCGCCCGCAAGAACGACGCCGGTGCGCTCGAGGTCGGCGGGGTCGACCTGCGCGACCTGGTCGCCGAGCACGGCTCGCCGGCCTACGTCCTCGACGAGGCCGACTTCCGGTCCCGGGCACGGGCGTTCAAGGAGGCGTTCGGCGGCTACGACGTGTTCTACGCCGGCAAGGCGTTCCTCTGCACGACGGTCGCCCGGTGGGTCGCCGAGGAGGGCCTGTGCCTGGACGTGTGCTCGGCCGGTGAGCTGACCGTCGCCCTGCGGGCGGGCTTCGACCCGGCCCGGATCGGCTACCACGGCAACAACAAGACCACGGCGGAGCTGCGCCGCGCCGTCGAGGTCGGCGTCGGCCGGATCGTCCTGGACTCCTTCCACGAGATCGACCGGCTGGTCGCGGTCGTCGCGGAGACCGGTGCCACCGCGAGGGTGATGGTGCGGGTGACGGCCGGGGTCGAGGCGCACACCCACGAGTACATCGCCACCGCCCACGAGGACCAGAAGTTCGGCTTCTCGATCACCTCCGGCGACGCGCTGGACGCCGTACGCCGCGTGCTGGCCGCCCCGGGTGTCGAGCTGCTCGGCCTGCACTCGCACATCGGCTCGCAGATCTTCGACACCGCCGGCTTCGAGGTCGCCGCCCGCCGGGTGCTCGCGCTGCACGCCCAGGTCTCCGGCGAGCTGGGCGTGACCATGCCGGAGCTGGACCTCGGCGGCGGCTTCGGCATCGCCTACACCACCCAGGACGACCCCTCCGACCCCGCGCAGCTGGCGACCGAGCTCACCAAGATCGTCGAGCACGAGTGCCGCGCCCTCGACGTCGCGGTGCCCGCGCTCTCGATCGAGCCGGGCCGGGCCATCGTCGGACCGTCGGTGTGCACGGTCTACGAGGTCGGCACGGTCAAGGTGGTCGGCCTGGACGCGGGCGCGCGGCGCACGTACGTCTCGGTCGACGGCGGGATGAGCGACAACATCCGCACCGCGCTCTACGACGCCGACTACTCCTGCACGCTCGCGTCGCGTACGTCGGACGCCGTACCCGTGCTGGGCCGGGTGGTCGGCAAGCACTGCGAGGCCGGCGACATCGTGGTCAAGGACGAGTTCGTGCCCGGGGACATCGCCCCCGGCGACCTGCTCGCCGTCCCGGGCACCGGTGCCTACTGCCGGTCGATGGCCAGCAACTACAACCACGCGCTGCGGCCGCCGGTCGTCGCGGTGCGCGACGGCGTGAGCACGGTCGTGGTGCGCCGGGAGACCGAGGACGACCTGCTCCGCACGGACGTCGGCGCCTGAACCGCCGGCAGGAGCATCGGGTCCCAGACTGCGGACTGAGCAAGGGTTTCCTGCGAGGGCGGACGCCGATGGCCCAAGATGATGGCTGGGACGCCGGAGGAAAGGACGATTCGTGGAGAAGCCGCTGAGGCTCGCGCTGCTCGGGTGCGGGTCGGTCGGCAGCCAGGTGGTGCGCCTGCTGCGTGAGCAGGCCGACGACCTCACCGCCCGGGTGGGGGCACCGATCGAGCTGGTCGGCGTCGCGGTCCGCCGCCCGGACCTGCAGCGCGACGCGGAGGTGCCGCGCGAGCTGCTCACCACCGACGCCGCCGGCCTGGTCGGCCGCGGGGACCTCGACCTGGTCGTCGAGGTCATCGGCGGCATCGAGCCGGCGCGCTCCCTGATCCTCACCGCGCTGGACAACGGAGCCTCGGTCGTCACCGCCAACAAGGCCCTGCGGGCCGAGGACGGCAGCACGCTGTTCGCCGCCGCCGAGAAGGCGGGCCGCGACCTCTACTTCGAGGCGGCCGTGGCGGGCGCCATCCCGATCATCCGGCCGCTGCGGGAGTCGCTGGCCGGCGACAAGGTCCGCCGGGTCCTCGGCATCGTCAACGGCACCACCAACTTCATCCTCGACAAGATGGACACCCACGGCAGCGGCTTCGCCGAGGTGCTGGAGGAGGCCCAGGAGCTCGGCTACGCGGAGGCCGACCCCACCGCCGACGTCGAGGGCTACGACGCGGCGGCGAAGGCCGCGATCCTTGCCAGCCTCGCGTTCCACACCCGGGTCACCGCCGCCGACGTCTACCGCGAGGGCATCTCCGAGGTCAGCGCCGCCGACGTCGCCTCGGCCCGCGAGATGGGCAGCGTGGTGAAGCTGCTGGCCATCTGCGAGCTGCGCGAGGGGCCGGGCGGACCGGCCGTCTCGGCCCGCGTGCACCCGGCGATGATCCCGCGCTCCCACCCGCTGGCCAGCGTCCGGGAGGCCTACAACGCCGTGTTCGTGGAGAGCGACGCGGCCGGGCAGCTGATGTTCTACGGCCCCGGTGCCGGCGGTGCCCCGACGGCCAGCGCGGTGCTGGGCGACCTCGTCACCGTCGCCCGCAACCGGCGTAGCGACGTGCGCGGCGCCGGCGAGTCGGTGTACGCCCAGTGCGAGGTGCTGCCGATGGGCGACACCCTGACCCGCTACCACGTGGCCCTCGACGTCGACGACCGCGCCGGCGTGCTGGCCGCGGTCGCCCACGCCTTCGCCGAGCACGGCGTCTCGATCCAGACCGTCCGCCAGGAGGGGCACGGGGACGACGCCCAGCTGGTCGTGGTGTCCCACCAGGCGACCGACGCGGCCCTGTCCGCGACCGTCGAGGACCTCCGCTCCATGGACTTCGTGCACGACGTGTCGTCGGTGATGCGGGTCGAGGGGGAGTCGGAGTGACCTACCCTCCGCCGGTCCACCAGTGGCGGGGCGTGGTCGAGGAGTACCGCGACTGGCTCGACATCCCCGCGGACACCCCGACGATCACGCTGCGCGAGGGCGGCACCCCGATGGTCGACAGCCGCTGGCTGTCGGAGCTCACCGGGGCCGAGGTCTGGCTCAAGGTCGAGGGGGACAACCCGACCGGCTCCTTCAAGGACCGCGGGATGACCGTCGCGCTCTCGGTGGCCGTGGGGCAGGGCGCCGAGGCCGTGGTCTGCGCCTCCACCGGGAACACGTCGGCGTCCATGGCGGCCTACGCCGCGCGGGCCCGCGTCAAGCCGCTCGTGCTGGTGCCCCAGGGCAAGATCGCGGCCGGCAAGCTCGCGCAGGCGATCGTGCACGGGGCGCAGGTGATCATGGTCCGCGGGAACTTCGACGACTGCCTGCGGATGTCCCGCGGCCTCGCCGACCGGTACCCCGTGGCCCTGGTCAACTCGGTCAACCCGATGCGCCTCGAGGGGCAGAAGACCGCGTCCTTCGAGATCGTCGACTTCCTCGGCGACGCCCCCGACGTGCACGTGCTGCCCGTCGGCAACGCCGGCAACATCTCGGCGTACTGGAAG
>DASTGV010000120.1:0-2987 GCA_035718765.1 Nocardioidaceae bacterium | reverse complement strand
CGGCGCACTGGAGGCGTACTCCGAGCACCCCGTCGGCCGGGCGGTCGCGGAGCACGTCGCGCGCACCGGTCCGCAGCCGTGGCAGTCCGACGCCCCGCAGGTCAGCGACTTCGCCAACCTCGAGGGGCTCGGCGTCTCCGGTGTGGTGCAGGGGCGTCGGGTCGCGGTCGGGCGGGCGCCCTCCGAGGTCACCCTGCCGACGGCGGGCATGCCGGGCACGCTGCCCTACGCCCTGGGCCAGGCCGTCCTCACCGCCCGTGCGGCGGGCCGCACCGCCGTACTCGTGGAGCTGGACGGGCGGCCGGCCGCCGTGTTCGACGTGGGCGACACCGTCAAGGAGACGAGCGCGGACGCCGTACGCCGGCTCCGGGGGCTCGGCCTGCACCCGGTGCTGCTGACCGGGGACCACGCGACGACCGCGCGCGAGGTCGCCCGGGAGGTCGGCATCGACGAGGTGGTCGCAGAGGTGATGCCGGCCGACAAGGCAGCGGCGGTCTCCCGGCTGCGGGCGGAGGGGCGCGTGGTCGCGATGGTCGGCGACGGCGTCAACGACGCGGCCGCCCTGGTCGCGGCCGACCTCGGCGTGGCGATGGGGACCGGCGCCGCCGCGGCCATCGAGGCCGGGGACGTGACGCTGACGCACGGAGACCTGCGGGCCGCGGCCGACGCGATCGAGCTCTCGCGACGCACGCTGCGCACGATCAAGCAGAACCTGTTCTGGGCCTTCGCCTACAACGTGGTGGGGATCCCGGTCGCGGCGCTCGGTCTGCTCGACCCGATGCTCGCGGGCGCCGCGATGGCGGCGTCGAGCGTGTGCGTGGTCGGGAACTCACTGCGGCTCCGGAGCTTCGAGCCGACGGGCCGCTGAGCCCGGATCCACCGATCCGCGCCGTCGCGAGCGGCACCAGACGGGTCCGATGGCAAGGCGCCCGACGCGAAGGCAGGCCGGCGGCGTGTCGAGCGTCGGCAACTCAGCCAGCGGGCCCGGATGGCGTCGCGCAGCAGGCGAAATCGGTGGATGCAGGCTGAGTCAGCGGCTGCGGATCTGCTGGGTGGGGATCGGCTGGCAGTCGTCCACGAGACCGAGCAGTCGGTCGACCTCGTCCTGCGGGAGTGTGGAGTCGGACTCGCTCGCGGCGATGATCAGGTTGGTGGTGAGCTCGACCTCGGCGAGAAGCTCGGAGTCCTCGAGGGGGACGTTGAGCTGGTCGTCCATCACGCGAACACCCCTCCCTTCCGTGCGTCGCGGATCGCAGGGGCAAACGGCCAGTTTGCTCCTGCAGCAATTCTCACCGACGCGCCCGCTCCTACCCATAGTCATTTGGGACAAACACGAGGGCCCCGACGTGATCCGTCGGGGCCCTCGATGGTGCCTGGTGGGTCAGGCGTCTTCACTTGTTCTCAGAACGGTCGCGAGGACCGGTCAGAGGGGGCGAACGTTCTCCGCCTGCGGGCCCTTCGGACCCTGCGTGACGTCGAACTCGACCTTCTGGTTCTCGTCCAGGGACTTGTAGCCCTGGGTCTGAATGGCCGAGTAGTGCACGAAGACGTCGTCGCCGCCGTCCTCCTGCGCAATGAAGCCGAAGCCCTTCTCGGCGTTGAACCACTTGACGGTGCCCTGAGCCATGCTCGTTTACTCCTCATACGGGGCGTGGAACCGCCACCTCGGCGGCCCCGCGACAGATGCGGTGAAACGCCGAGCCCCCTCGAAAAGCTAACGCTCATACAAGAGAAAACGCCGTCGGATCACAAACTCCGCGGGCGTACCTGCTGGAACTTGCATCTGCTGCGTCGAGAACCCTACCAACCATCCGACCGGATTCCGAGCAGGGCGCCGAACCCGGTCCACCGCGCGCCCTCCGGTCCGGCGCCGACGGTCACCACGAACCGGGCGGAAGGGTGCGTTCGGGCTATCGGCCCGCGGGGGTCCGCACGGGTAGCCTGGTCCGGACGCGTGGCGCACGCCGCGCGTGCTGTTCTGGCAGGTCACGGGCGATCGGCCCGACCGTCGTGGGGGCGCGGCGGTGGACCTGGAGCGCCCGAGGGGGGCACATGGCGAGGTCTGCCGACCGGGTCCTACCGGTCGTCGGTGTGGCGATGCTGGTCGCCGCGCTGGTGCTCGGCGTCGGGGTGGTCAAGAAGCTGTCCCGTACCGACGACCCGCCCACGCGGGGCGCCGCCGGCCTGTCCGCCGCGGAGTCGCCCGCCGGCGTGACCGACCTGGACCTCGGCCCGACCGACGCCCGGGAGCGCGCCGCCTGCGCCGTGCCCGGCTTCGACGAGGTGCTGTACGCCGAGCGCCAGCTCCGGTTCGGCGGCACGTCGGGGGTCCTCGTGCTCCGCAACGCCGCCGGCGAGGTCCGGCTCTGCGACCGCTTCGGGTCGGACACCCCGTCCGAGGCCCCGCTGCCCACCCCCACCAAGGACGACCCGGTCGTCTTCCTCTCCAACGGCCGCTCGGCGTGGACCTGCGACGGCACCACGCTGCAGCGCTTCGAGCAGTCGACCTGGCTGGCCGTCACCCCCGACGTGGCCACGGTGCGGGAGCGGTTCTGGGTCGACGGGGTGCCGGGCACCTGGTTCCAGACGGCCGCGCAGGGCGGCTACGCCCACCTGCAGACCTGGCTCCAGGGACCCCGGCCGGACTCGAGGTACGCCCAGCAGTTCCAGGTCCTCGACGCCGGCGGGGCCGTCGTACCGCAGACGGCGCTGCCGACCGGCAGGACGCCGCTGAGCGGCTGCAGCCAGCACGGCTCCGCCGAGATCGGATAGCCGCGCTATCAGGGCGCGTTGGAGAACCTCACTGACCTGCTGCGCGACGGTCGGAGGTTCCCAACGCCCCCTAGTAGAGCCGGACCCGCGGGTCGAGCAGGCTGTAGACGACGTCCACGAGCACGTTCGCGACCACGATCAGGAACGCCGCGATGAGGATCGTCGCCGAGATGATCGGCAGGTCCTTGGTCCCCAGCGCGTCGAGCGCGGTGATC
>DASTGV010000119.1:0-10592 GCA_035718765.1 Nocardioidaceae bacterium | reverse complement strand
AGCGCCTTCCACTAGGCGACGCTGACGGGAGCCCCAGGCCGGAGGTCCGGCCTGGGGCTCTTCCGTTCGCTGGGCCGGGCCACGCCGGTCACCGAGGTGAGGCCTACGATCGCCGTGCCGAAGGACGGCGAGGCGGGGTGGTCAGGTGGGCGGCTGGCGGTCGGTGCTGACCGACGAGCTGCTCCGCGTGCAGCCGACCCCGGGTGCGCACCGCGTCGCGCTGCGCGCGGGTCTCAGCGTCGGCGTGCCGCTCATCGCGGTCCTGCTCCTCGGCAGACCCGCGTGGACGCCGTACGCGGTGTTCGGCGCGTTCACGTCGCTCTACGGCCGCAACCACGTGCACCTGTCAAGAGCCGCCATGCAGGCCAGCGCCGGCGCCGCCCTGACGGTCTCGGTCGTGCTGGGTGTGCTCGCCGGCTCGGCCGACTCGCGCGACTGGCTCGCCGTCGCCGGCTGCTGCGTGGTGGCCGGGCTGGGCACGCTGCTGTCCTCCGTCCAGGACTGGCACCCGCCCGGGCCGCTGTTCCTGGTGTTCGCGTTCGGGGCCGTGTCCTCGGCGCCGCACCACCCGGGGGAGGTGCCGGTCGCGGCAGCCGTCTGCGTGGCCAGCGTGCTGTTCTCCCTGCTGGTCGGCAACGCCGGCGCACTGCTGCGCCGGCAGGTCTCCCTGCCCACCCGGTTGGCGCCCGCCTGGACCTGGCAGCCGGTCCGGTTCGTGGTCGCCGTCGGGGTCGCCGGGGCCCTCGCCACCGCGCTCGGTGCGGTGCTGGGCGTCGGGCATCCGTACTGGGCCATGGTGGCGGCGGTCGCCCCGCTGACCGCGCGCGGCATCTCGCGCCAGATGGTGCGGGCCGGTCACCGGATCCTCGGCACCCTGCTGGGGCTGGTGACCGGTGCGGCGCTGCTCGCGCTCGGTCTGGGGCCGGTCGCCACCGTGCTGGTCGTGGTGGTCCTGCAGGTGCTCACCGAGCTGGTCGTCGGCCGCAACTACGGGCTCGCGATGCTGTTCATCACCCCGATGGCCCTCTTGATGGGCCAGCTCGCCGCGCCCCGACCGGCCGGCTCGCTGCTGCTCGACCGCGGTGTCGAGACGGTCGTCGGCGGACTCGTCGCCATCGCGATCGTGCTGCTCGAGGAGTCGCTGCGCCGGCGGCGCACCCGCTCTCCGTCGGCACGGCCGGGTCACGCGGAGCAGTCCTCCGGGGAGGCGTAAAGCAAGCTGCCCGGGCGTCGGGACGAATGTCGCCACGCCGGCGGGGAACCGGCGGGGTGGCTCCCCGTCTCAGCAACCCCCCAGGTCCGAGATGGGGAGTCCCGCGCCGGCCGATGGGTCAGAAAAAGGCGCTGGCCGGAGAGCCTGTCTCCGACCAGCGCCTGTCCGGGTGAACGACGGGACTTGAACCCGCGACATCCGCGACCACAACGCGGCGCTCTACCAGCTGAGCTACGCCCACCATGCGTGTCGGCCCCTCGCGACCCGTCGTACGACGGTCAGGGAGAAGCCGAAGCAGCGAACAGTGTACGCGATCTCAGGGGGTGCTCGGACCGGGGTCGCCGGCCCCGGTCAGCGACCCGCCGTGCTCGGCGGCGAGCGCCTTGGCGGTGTCGGAGTCCGGCCCGGGCGGCGGCACGAAGACCGCGGCCCGGTAGTAGCGCAGCTCCTCGATGCTCTCCTGGATGTCCGCCAGCGCCCGGTGGTTGCCGCTCTTGGCGGGCGCGTTGAAGTAGGCGCGGGGGTACCACCGCCGCGACAGCTCCTTGATCGAGGAGACGTCGACGATCCGGTAGTGCAGGAAGGACTCGAGGTCGGGCATGTCGCGGGCGAGGAAGGACCGGTCGGTCGCCACGGTGTTGCCGGCCAGCGGCGGGCGGCTGCCGTCGGCGCAGTGCTCCTTGATGTAGGAGAGCACCTTCTCCTCCGCCTCACCCATGGTGAGCCCGGAGTCGAGCTCCTCGAGCAGGCCCGAGCTCGTGTGCATGGTGCGGACGAACTCGTCCATCTGGTCGAGGGCCTCCTGCGGTGGCTTCACGATCACGTCGATGCCGTCGCCGAGGACGTTGAGCTCGAAATCGGTGACCAGGGCGGCCACCTCGATCAGCGCGTCGGCGCGGAGGTCGAGCCCCGTCATCTCACAGTCGATCCACACAAGTCGGTCGTTCACACTTGAACCCTACTCAGTGCCTTCTCAGACGGGCTTCCTACAGTGAACCGTGTGCAGCTGTTCGGGGTCGGGTTGGGCCTGCTGGCCCGGGTGCTCGTCGGGACCGTGTGGGTCGTGGCGGGGGTGCTGAAGCTGCCCGCCCCCGAGGACAACGTCCGGGTCGTCCGAGCCTACGACCTGCTCCCCGAGGGCATCGTCCCGGTGGTCGGGCACGGCCTTCCGGTCCTGGAGATCCTGGTGGGCCTCTGCCTGCTGCTGGGCCTGCTCACCCGGGTCGCCGCCGGGATGTCGGTGCTGCTGCTGGTGGCGTTCGTCGCCGGCGTCGGGTCGGCGTGGGCCCGCGGCCTGTCGATCGAGTGCGGCTGCTTCGGGGGAGGGGCCGGACCGGCCGCGAACGCCCAGGCGAAGTACCCCTGGGAGATCGCACGCGACCTCGGCCTGCTGGCGCTGAGCGCCTGGCTGGTCGTCCGCCCGCGCACGCCGTGGGCCGTCGACAACCGGCTGCTCCCGCCCGAGCCCGTCCCGTCGCGGGGGAGCATGCAAGAACGAGAGACGAGAGCGTCATGACGAGGAAGAAGTCCACAGCGACTCGACGGGCCGAGTCGCAGGTGGCCGCGGCCCGGGCCGCCGAGATCCGGAGGGCGCAGGAGCGGCAGGAGCGCCGCCGCCGGACGCTGGTCGTGACCGCGGTGGGGGTGGCGGTCCTTGCGATCGTGCTGGTGCTCGGCTACCTCGTGCAGTCCTCGCGCGACACGACGGGACGGGCCGCCGCCACGCCGGCGGGAGCGGTCGGCGGGTACGCCGTACCGGCCGGGCCGTCCGCGGCCCCGCACACGGTCGTGGTCTACGAGGACTTCATGTGCCCCTACTGCGGGCAGTTCGAGGCCGCGACCCGGGCCGGCCTGCAGAAGCAGGTCGACGCGGGCAAGGTGCGGCTCGAGTACCACGTGCTGAACTTCCTGGACCGCAGCTCGACCACGGACTACTCGACCCGCGCCGCGAACGCGCTGGCGGTCGTGCTGGACAGGTCGGGGCCGACGGTGGCCAAGAAGTTCCACGACCTGCTCTACGAGCACCAGCCCCAGGAGGGCAGCGCCGGCCTCAGCGACGCGCAGCTGGTGGACTACGCCGTGCAGGCCGGGGCCACGCGGAGCGCGGTGCAGACCGGTATCCAGAACCGCACCTATGAGCAGTGGGTGAAGAACGTCACCGACCAGGCGTCCAAGGACGGGGTGAACGGCACCCCGACCGTGAAGATCGACGGCAAGACGGTCACGTACCAGACCGTCGCCGAGCTGGCCGCGAAGGTCCAGAAGGCCGTCGGTGCGTAGCACTGCCGTCCCCAGGTGACGTGCTCCTGGGGAGAAACCTGGGGACGAGACGGGCCCGCGCGGCGTGTCCACGTGGACACGCCGGACCGCCGCGACCGGCTCGGGAAAGTCTTCGGGAATCCCTTGCCACGCTCGGCTTTCCGGGGATAGAACTACTCCACGCCGCCGGGGAGACCCGGAGGCGGGATCGGACGGGGACGAGATCTCGACCGGTGGAGCGATCCGCCGGACGGCCCGGTGACGCGGGTCGTGGATCGACCGCCCCGACCGTGAGAGCCGCAGCGTCACGAGTGGCTCAAAGCCGAGGCCCCGCAAACTCATACTTTGCGGGGCCTCATCCTTTGTATCCCGGAACGGCCGACCGGCCCGGGAGCGACACACCCGGTGAGGCGACGGGCGCGCGACCTGACTGTTGCCCCTCTCGCGCCGGTTCACACACCCGGTGGAACACTGACGGCCATGTCGGTGCCCGATTCCCAGCCCACGTCCGCCCACGCCGCGTTCGTCGCGGGACTGCCGAAGGCCGAGATCCACGTCCACCACGTGGGCTCCGCTTCGCCGCGGATCGTCTCGGAGCTGGCCGCCCGCCACCCCGGCACGGTGCCGTCCGACCTCGACGCGCTGCGCGACTTCTACACCTTCCGCGACTTCGGCCACTTCATCGAGGTCTACCTCGCCGTGGTCGACCTGCTGCGCGAGCCCGAGGACATCCGGCTGCTCACCTACGAGGTGGCCGTCGAGCTGGCCGCCCAGAACGTCCGCTACGCCGAGCTCACCCTGACGCCGTGGACCTCGGTGCAGGCCGGCGTCCCCATCGAGGCGTACGTCGAGGCCGTCGAGGACGCCCGGGTCGCGGCCGAGCGCGACCACGGCGTCCGGCTGCGCTGGATCTACGACATCCCGGGGGAGTCGGGCCTGCCGTCCGCCGAGGACACCCTCGGCTACGCCCTCGACCACGCACCCGACACCCTGATCGGGTTCGGGCTCGGTGGCCCCGAGGTGGGGGTCGACCGCCCCCAGTTCAAGGACGTGTTCGCGCAGGCTCGCGCGGCGGGGCTGCACAGCGTCCCGCACGCCGGCGAGACGACCGGGCCGCAGACCGTCTGGGACGCGCTGCACGTGCTCGGCGCCGAGCGGATCGGTCACGGCACCTCCTCGGTGCGGGACCCGGCGCTCGTCGACTACCTCGTCGAGCACCAGATCCCGCTCGAGGTGTGCCCGACCTCCAACATCGCCACCCGCGCCGTCGACGTGCTCGAGAACCACCCCCTCCGCGAGCTGTACGACGCGGGCGTGAACGTCACGGTCAACAGCGACGACCCGCCGATGTTCGGCACCACCCTCAACCGCGAGTACGAGATCGCCGCGGACCTGCTCGGGCTCGACGAGCGGGGCATCGCGGAGCTGGCCAAGAAGGCGGTCGCCGCGACCTTCCTCCCGGAGGCCGACAAGGCGGCGCTGGCGCGGGAGATCGACGACTACACCGCCGGCGCGGCCACCTCGTGACCTCGCGCTCGGCCCGGGTCAGTGCCGAGCGTCCGTTCTACGACCTGCACGCGGACGCCTACGACGCGCTGGTCACCGACTCCCCGGAGCCCTGGGTGGAGGCGGTGCACGCCCGGCTGGCCGCCGCCGGCTGCCACCGGGCCCGGGTCCTCGACGCCGGCTGCGGGACCGGTCGGCACGCGCGTGGCCTGCTGGACCGGGGCCACGACGTCGAGCTGCTCGACGCGTCCCCGCGGCTGCTCGGGCTGGCGGCACGGCGCTGTCCCGGCAGCCCGGCCCACGAGGCGGACCTGTGCGGGCTCGGGCTCGCGCCGCGGTTCGACGCGGTGACCTGCCGCGGGGTGCTCAACGACCTCGTGACCGACGCGGAGCGCGACGCGGCCCTCGCGTCGTTCGCGCGTGTGCTGCGACCAGGTGGCCTGCTGTTCCTCGACGTGCGCGAGGCCGGGGCGTCGCGGGTGCGGGCCGACGGCACGCAGCGGCGGCGGACCGTGACCCTGGACGAGGGGGCGACACTGTCGTTCGTGAGCCGCCCGCGGTGGCGGGAGGGCCGGCTGCTGGTCGCGGAGACCTACGAGCTGTCCACGCCGGACGGTCGGGTCTCGGTGCACGACTACGACTTCGAGATGCGTCCGTGGACTGCGGACGAGCTCCGGGAACGCGCGACGGTCGCCGGGTTCGACGTACGGGAGATGCTGCCGGGGGTGGGCCGTTCCACCCCCGACCGGCTGTTCGTGGTGACCGCCCGGTCGCAGTGAGACAAGGCATCCGGCTCCGGCGTCAGAGCCCGACCGTGAGGTTCTCCTGGGACTGCGGGTCGAACAGGTGCATCTTGCGGGCGTCGACGAAGATCTCGGCCTCCTCGTTCTCCCCGATCCGGCTGGCGGCGTCGAGCGAGACGACCAGCTGCGGCCGCAGCGCCTCCATGTCGAGCTCGCGCTCCAGATCGGTCAGCTGGGTCTGGATCTCCGGCGGCAGGTCGATCGGGATGTAGGCGTAGGCCTCGTTGCCCAGCCACTCGGTGACGTCGACCTTGGCGCGGAAGGTCGAGCCGTGCGCGAGCCGGTGCGGCTCCACCACCGCGGCGTCGTCGAAGTGCTCGGGGCGGATGCCGGCGATCAGCAGGCCCTTGCCGTGCGCCAGCTTGGCCTTCTCCGGCGGGATCTGAACCGTGCCGAACGGAAGGGTGACCGTGTCCCCCTCGACGGTCGCCGGCAGGAAGTTCATCGGCGGAGAGCCGATGAACCCGGCGACGAACAGGTTGTTCGGCTGCTCGTACAGCTCACGCGGGGTCGCGAGCTGCTGCAGGATGCCCCGCTTGAGCACCGCGACCCGGTCGCCGAGGGTCATCGCCTCGGTCTGGTCGTGCGTGACGTAGACGGTGGTGATGCCGAGCCGGCGCTGCAGCCGGGAGATCTCGGTGCGCATCTGGCCGCGCAGCTTGGCGTCGAGGTTGGAGAGCGGCTCGTCGAACAAGTAGGCGTCCGCTTCGCGGACGATCGCCCGTCCCATCGCGACCCGCTGCCGCTGGCCACCGGAGAGGTTCGCCGGGCGGCGGTCGAGGTGCTCGTCGAGCTCGAGGAGCCGGCTGGCCTGGCGCACCTTCTCGTCGATCTCCTTCTCGCTGAACTGCTTGGACAGCCGCAGTGGGAAGGCGATGTTCTCGTAGACGGTCAGGTGCGGGTAGAGCGCGTAGTTCTGGAACACCATCGCGAGGTTGCGCTCGCGCGGCGCCTTGTCGTTGACCCGGTCACCGCCGACGACCATGTCCCCGGAGGTGATGTCCTCCAGCCCGACGATCATCCGCAGCAGCGTGGACTTCCCGCACCCGGACGGACCCACGAGGATCATGAACTCGCCGTCCTTGACGTCGATGCTGACGTCGTTCACGGCCGGGAAGCCGTCGCCGTACTTCTTGACGATGTTCTTCATCTCGATGGCGGCCACGCGGGTCTCACCCCTTCACTGCGCCGGCGGTGAGCCCGGCGACGATACGGCGCTGGAACAGCAGGACGATGACGATGACCGGGATGGTCACCACGACCGAGGCGGTCGCGAGCTGGGAGTACGGCGGGTTGAACGGGTCCGGTCCGACGAAGTACGACAGCTGCGCCGGCACCGTGCGCGCTGCCGTCGTCGAGGTCAGCGAGATCGCGAGCACGAACTCGTTCCAGGCGAAGAAGAAGGTCAGGATCGCGGCCGTGAACACCCCGGGCGCCGCGAGCGGGACGATCACCTTGCGGAACGCCTGCCAGTTGGTCGCCCCGTCGACCTGGGCGGCCTGCTCCATCTCCCAGGGGATCTCCCGGAAGAACGCCGACAGCGTCCAGATCGCCAGCGGCAGCGTGAACGACATGTACGGGATGATCAGCCCCGGCCAGGTGTTGAACAGGCCGATGGTGCGCCACATGTCGAACAGCGGCCCGACCAGCGACACCACCGGGAACATCGCGATCGCCAGCGCGAGCGAGAGCACGAGCTTCTTGCCGCGGAACTCCAGCCGGGCGATGGCGTACGCCGCGAAGGTGGCGAAGAGGACCGCGAGCGCCGTGGAGATCAGCGCGATGCCGAACGAGTTCGCCAGCGCGCGGGTGAAGTCGGGGTTGGCGATGATGTCCTTGTAGTTCTGGATCGTCCAGGTCTTCGGGAGGAACTGCGGGCTGCCCACCGTGGTCTCGCTGACCGGCTTGAAGGACAGGGACAGGATCCACACGACCGGCAGCAGGCACCACACCAGGATCAGCACGAAGCCGGACCAGATCCCGGCGGCGGTCCGTCCTCTCATCACGCCTCACCCCTCGCCTGCGCCAGGTCCACCCGGAAGAGCCGCACGATCAGGAACGCCAGGAGCAGCACCGCGAGGAAGAGCAGCACCGACAGCGCCGAGCCCATGCCGAGCTGGAACTGCTCGATCACCTGGCGGTAGGTCAGGAACGAGCTGGACTCGGTGCCCTGCGCGCCCTTGGTCATCACGAAGATGTTGTCGAAGATCCGGAACGCGTCGAGTGCGCGGAACAGCACCGCCACCATGATCGCGGCGCGCATGTTCGGCAGGATCACCTTGTACAGCCGCTGCCACCACGTGGCGCCGTCGACCTGGGCCGCCTCGAGCATGTCGTCGGACACCTGGGACAGCCCGGCCAGCAGGAGCAGCGCCATGAACGGGGTGGTCTTCCAGATCTCGGAGACGATGATCGCGAACATCGCCGGCCAGTGGGCGCCGAACCAGTTGGTGTCCGGGCTGATCCACGGCAGCCACTGGAACCAGCCGTTGACGAAGCCGTTGTTGAGGCTGAACGCGAACTGCCAGGCGAACGCCGAGACCACCGTGATGATGCCGTAGGGGATCAGGATCGAGGTCCGCATCAGACCGCGGGCCACGATGATCCGGTGCATCACCATCGCGAACGCGAAGCCGATGACCAGCTCCACCGCGACGCTCACGACCATGATCACCACGGTGTTGAACAGGTCCTGCCAGAACAGCGAGTCGGACAGCGCGGTCGCGTAGTTGCCCAGCCCGACGAACTGCTTCTCGCCCGGTGTGGTGAGCCGGTAGCGGAACAGCGACAGGTACAGCGCCTGCAGCATCGGGTAGGCCGTCACCAGCAGCATCAGGATCACCGCCGGCGCGACCAGCTTGAGACCGAGCCGGTTCTCCGCGGTGGCCCGGTCGCTGGCGTGCGGCTGCGCCGCCTTGGTCGCCGGGGTCGAGACGGTCGTCGTCACAGCAGCGCCTTTCCCTGCAGGACCTGCTCGATGAAGGTTGCCGACTTCTGCGGCGTAGTGGCGTTCACGCTCGTCGGTGAGTGCCACGTGCTCTGGATCGCGCTGGAGATGTCACTCCAGTACGGCGTCACCGACCGGGGCGCGGCCAGCACCAGGCTCTTCTGGAAGAGCGCCAGCAGGTTCGGCGGGTAGATCTTCTTCAGCGGCGGGTACTGGTAGCCCGCTGCGCTGGACGGCATGTTGCCGGTGATCTTGGCGTTCACGCCCTGGCTCGTGGGTGAGGTCAGGCAGGCCAGCGCCTTCGTGGCCAGCGCGACGTGCTGGGAGAACCTGCTCACGCCGATGCCGATCCCGCCGTACGGCGGCCGGGCCGGGCGACTCGACACGGTCCGGGGGTACGTCGTGTAGCCGATGTCCTTGGCCACCTGCGGCGCATCGGTGTCGTAGTTGTGGAAGATGTAGGTCCAGTTCACCATGAACGCGCCCTTGGGGCCGCCGAAGGTCGTGCCGGCCGTGCCCTCGGTGGACACCGAGAGGTCCGCCGGAGCGGCCTTGGAACGGGCCAGGTCCTCGATCACCGTCGCGGCGTCGTGGCCGGCGGGTGAGTTGATGCTGATCGTCGCTTCGACGCCCTTTGCGGCGTTCTCGACGAGGGACCCCCCGGCACCCGAGACCAGTGCGTTGATCCACACCACGTAGCCCTCGTACTTGTTCGCCTGCACCGCCACCGTGCCGCCGTTGTCGGAGGCGACCTTGATGATCTGCGCCCAGGTCACCGGCTTGCTCATGTCGATGCCGGCCTTCTGGACGAAGGACTTGCGGTACCACAGCACCTGGGTGTTGGACCAGAACGGCGCGACGACGAGCCTGCCCTTCCAGGTCGCCGCGGCGATCGCGCTCTTGAAGGACTGCCGGCGCAGGGCCGAGGCGAGGCCGGCGGGGACCGGGGCCAGGTAGCCGGCGTTGGCGAACTCCGCGGTGTACGGCGGGTCGATGCTCATCAGGTCGATGCTCGAGTCGCCGGCGGCCAGGCGGCGGGCCAGCTGGATCCGCTGCTGGCCGGCGTCCGTGGGGAGCACCTGGGTCGCGATCGTGTACTGGCTCGTGCTGCACCGCGCCGCCACCGCTGCCTGGCCACCGGTGTCGGGGTTGATGTACCAGGTGAGCACGGGCTTCGCCGAGGCCGAGGAGCAAGCGGCGAGCAGCCCGGCCGCGAGGACGAGGACCGTCACCAGGGCCACGTTCCGGCGCCCGGCCGGGGCGCCGATCCAACGGATCGCGGAACACCTCATGTGCTCCTCCTGCAACAGGTTGTGGGTCACATCCTGCGCTTGTTTCCGGCAAGCGCATAGGCCCGCGGTCGCTACGTCCGCTAGGTCCGGTGTGTGCCTCCGGGCGGCGCGGCGCCTCCAGGTGCACGACTCGCATCAGGTCGGGGCGAAGGGCGCATTCGACGCGGCAGCCCCTGGCAGGGGTGCGGTCTGCTGTCGGTCGCGTGGGTTCCGAGAGCGCCCCCGGCAGGACTCGAACCTGCGACCCAGAGATTAGAAGTCTCTTGCTCTATCCAGCTGAGCTACGAGGGCGGGGGACCGGGGCTCACATCGGACTGACGACGGCGCAGCTTCATCTCGGTCCGATGGGCCCGATCCGGGGGCCAGTATGCCCGACCCCGCCTCGGCTTCGAGCGCCACGGCAACCACCTCGAAGCGCGCCGAGGCGGCGGTCAGGTCCGCGACGATCGTGCGGGAGATGCCCTCCGGCGTCGGAGTTGTCCAGGTCGGCGGTGCCCGAGGGTGCATCAGCTCCCGGTGGCGGGAAGCCGGACGGTCCGCCACAGGTCGGGGTGGGCCTCGACCCAGCGCTG
>DASTGV010000118.1:0-14026 GCA_035718765.1 Nocardioidaceae bacterium | reverse complement strand
GCGCTCGACACCCGCTCGGACAGCGGACGCTTGCCGGTCTCGCCGTTGGACTCAGCCGCGTGGGACGGTCCCGAGAGGGTGCGTCGTGGCGCCAGCGGCGTGTCGTCGGCACGTCGGTCGGCCATCAGGACTCCTCGTTCTCCGGGTCATCGGTGCCGGGGTCTTCGGTCTCGTCGGTCGGCTCGGAGCCGCCGTTCGCAGACGCCCCCTCGTCGATTGTCGCATCCGTCGCCCCAGAACCCGAGTCGCCGGTCTCGGAGGGCGTCTCGGAGGCTGCCTCGGCGGCCTCGACCGCCTCGTCGATCTCCGGTGCGCGCTCGACGCTGCGGGCCACCACGACGACCGAGTCGCCGCCGTTGACACCCACGAACTTCACGCCCTTCGTGTCGCGGCCGGTCGGGCGCAGGTGCTCGTCGATGGCGCTGCGGGTCACCTGTCCAGACTGCTTGATGGCCAGCACCTCGTCACCCTCGACGACGATGAAGGCACCCACCAGGTTGCCCCGCTCGTCGTCCTGCTTCATCGCCTTGATGCCGAGACCGCCGCGGGACTGGAGCCGGTAGTCGGAGATCCGTGACCGCTTGGCGAACCCGCCGTCGGTGATCGTGAAGACGTACTGCTCCTGGACGCCCGGCAGCGCGCCCGCGTCGGTGGAGGCGCCGGCGTCCTCGGCGGACCGGTGCGCGGCCTCCTCGGCCGCCACCTGCTCGGCGCGGATGACCGACATCGACAGCAGCTGGTCGCCGTCGCGGAACTTCATGCCGGTGACACCCGACGTCGCCCGGCCCATCGGCCGCAGCTGTGAGTCGTCGGCGCGGAACCGGATCGCCTGCCCCTTGCGGGAGACCAGCAGGATGTCGTCGTCCTCGTTGGCGAGCTCGGCGCCGATCAGCGCGTCGTCGTCCTCACGGAAGTTGATCGCGATGACGCCCGCCTGCCGCGGGCTGTTGTAGTCGCCGAGCCGGGTCTTCTTCACCAGGCCGTTGCGGGTGGCGAGCACGAGGTACGGCGCCTGGTCGTAGTCGCGGATGGCGAGCACCTGCGCGATGTTCTCGTCGGGCTGGAAGGACAGCAGCCCGGCGACGTGGCCGCCCTTCGCGTCGCGCGACGCCTCGGGCAGGTTGTACGCCTTCGTCCGGTACACCCGGCCGGCCGTCGTGAAGAACAGCAGCCAGTGGTGGTTGCTGGTCGCCATGAAGTGCTCGACGACGTCGTCGCCGCGCAGGGTCGCGCCGCGCACGCCCTTGCCGCCGCGCTTCTGGGTGCGGTACAGCGCCGCGTTGGTGCGCTTGGCGTACCCGCCCCGGGTGATCGTCACGACGAGGTCCTCGTCGGGGATCAGGTCCTCCATCGACAGGTCACCGTCGGCGGCGATGATGTCGCTGCGCCGCTCGTCGCCGAACTTCTCGACGATCTCGGCGAGCTCCTCGGAGATGATCTGCCGCTGCCGCTCCTCGCTGGCCAGGATGGCCTCGAGCTCGGCGATCAGCGTCTCGATCTTGGCCAGGTCGTCGATGATCTTCTGCCGCTCCAGGGCGGCCAGCCGGCGCAGCTGCATGTCCAGGATCGCCCGGGCCTGCACGTCGTCGACGTCGAGCAGGCTGATCAGGCCCTGGCGGGCCTCGTCGACGTCCGGGCTCCGCCGGATCAGCGCGATGACCTCGTCGAGCATGTCGAGCGCCTTGACCAGACCACGCAGGATGTGGGCGCGCTCCTCGGCCTCCCGCAGGCGGTAGCGCGTCCGCCGCTGGATGACCTCGATCTGGTGGGTGATCCAGTGCGAGATGAACTGGTCGAGGGTCAGGGTGCGCGGCACCCCGTCGACCAGCGCCAGCATGTTCGCGGCGAAGTTGGTCTGCAGCTCGGTGTGCTTGAACAGGTTGTTGAGCACCACCCGGGCGACCGCGTCGCGCTTGAGCACGACGATCAGCCGCTGGCCGGTGCGCGCGGAGGTGTTGTCCTTGACGTCCGCGATGCCCTGGATCCTGCCGGAGTCCGCGAGTTCGGCGATCTTCAGCGCGAGGTTGTCCGGGTTGACCTGGTACGGCAGCTCGGTGATCACCAGCTGGGTGCGGCCCTTGGCGTCCTCCTCGACGTCGATCACCGCGCGCATGGTGATCGAGCCGCGGCCGGTGCGGTAGGCCTGGTCGATGCCCTGGCGGCCGACGATCAGGCCGTGGGTCGGGAAGTCCGGGCCCTTGATCCGCTCGAGCAGCGCGTCCAGGAGCTCCTCGCGGGTGGCGTCCGGGTGCGCGAGCGCCCACTGCACGCCCTCGTTGATCTCGCGGAGGTTGTGCGGCGGGATGTTGGTGGCCATCCCGACCGCGATGCCGGCCGAGCCGTTCACCAGCAGGTTGGGGAAGCGGGCCGGCAGGATGCCCGGCTCCTGGGAGCGGCCGTCGTAGTTGGGCGCGAAGTCGACGGTGTCCTGCTCGATGTCGCGAACCATCTCCATGGCCAGCGGCGCCATCTTGCACTCGGTGTAGCGCATCGCGGCCGCGGGGTCGTTGCCGGGCGAGCCGAAGTTGCCCTGGCTGTCGACGAGCGGGTTGCGCATCACCCACGGCTGGGCCAGCCGGACCAGGGTGTCGTAGATCGCCGAGTCGCCGTGCGGGTGGTACTGACCCATGACCTCACCGACGACGCGGGCGCACTTGGAGTAGCCGCGGTCGGGACGGTAGCCGCCGTCGTACATCGCGTAGAGGACCCGGCGGTGCACCGGCTTGAGGCCGTCGCGCACGTCCGGCAGCGCCCGCCCGACGATCACCGTCATGGCGTAGTCGATGTACGAGCGCTGCATCTCGACCTGGAGCTCGACGGGCTCGATGCGCCCGCCGGAAGGAGGAAGCTCGGTGCTGTTGTCAGTCACGGGGTGTCACTTTCTTCTGTAGACAGGCCCTTGGTCTCGAGGCTCGCATCGCTCGCACCTCGACCAGCGGGAACGGTCAGATGTCGAGGAAGCGGACGTCTTTTGCGTTGCGCTGGATGAACGACCGGCGCTGCTCGACGTCCTCGCCCATCAGGACGGAGAACATCTCGTCGGCCTGCGCGGCGTCCTCCAGGGTCACCTGCAGGAGCAGCCGGTTGTCGGGGTCGAGGGTGGTGTCCCAGAGCTCGTCGGGGTTCATCTCGCCCAGGCCCTTGTAGCGCTGGATGGCGTTCTCCTTGGGCAGCTTCTTGCCGGCCTCGAGACCCGCCGCGCGCAGCGCGTCGCGCTCCGCGTCGGAGTACACGAACTCGTGCTCGTGCGGCTTGTTCCAGCGGAGCCGGTAGAGCGGCGGCTGCGCGAGGTAGACGTACCCGTGCTCGATGAGCGGCTTCATGAACCGGAACAGCAGGGTCAGCAGCAGGGTGCGGATGTGGTGACCGTCGACGTCGGCGTCGGCCATCATCACGATCTTGTGGTAGCGCACCTTGTCGATGTCGAACTCTTCGTGGATGCCGGTGCCGAGCGCGGAGATGATCGCCTGGACCTCGTTGTTGGCGAGCACCTTGTCCAGGCGGGCCTTCTCGACGTTCAGGATCTTGCCGCGGATCGGCAGGATCGCCTGGATCCGGGGGTCGCGGCCACCCTTGGCGGAGCCGCCCGCCGAGTCACCCTCGACGATGAAGATCTCGCACTCCTCCGGGTTGGTCGACTGGCAGTCGGCCAGCTTGCCGGGAAGGCCGCCGCCGCCGAGCAGGCCCTTTCGGGACCGGGCGAGGTCGCGGGCCTTGCGGGCGGCGATCCGCGCGGACGCGGCCGCCTGCGCCTTCCGGACGATGTCGCGGCCCTCTCCGGGGTTCTTCTCCAGCCAGTCGCCGAGCTGCTCGTTGACCACCCGCTGCACGAAGCCCTTGGCCTCGGTGTTGCCGAGCTTGGTCTTGGTCTGCCCCTCGAACTGGGGCTCGCCGAGCTTGATGGAGACGATCGCGGTCAGGCCCTCGCGTACGTCGTCCCCGGAGACCCGGTCCTCCTTCTTCTTGATGAGGTTCCACTCCTCGCCCCAGTTGTTCACCAGCGACGTGAGCGCCGACCGGAACCCCTCCTCGTGAGTGCCGCCCTCGTGGGTGTTGATGGTGTTGGCGAAGGTGTGCACCGACTCGGTGAACGAGGTGTTCCACTGCATGGCGATCTCGAGGCTCATGCCGCTCTCGGGCAGCTCCGCCTCGAACTCGATGACGCTGGGGTGTGCCTTGTCCTTGCGCTTGTTGAGGTGCTCGACGTAGTCGACGAGACCGCGCTCGTAGCAGAACCGCTGCTCGATGACGCCGTCCTCGTCCGCGCCGACCGGGAGCTTGTCGGCCGGGTCGACGGCGGCCGCGCCCTCGGCGTCGACCGGCCCGTCGAGCATCGCGTCGGCGATACCGGCCGCGTGCGCGCGCTCGTCGCGCACGATGATCTCCAGGCCCTTGTTGAGGAAGGCCATCTCCCGGATCCGGTTGGTGATCGTCTCCAGGGAGTACGTCGTGGTCTCGAAGATGTCGCGGGACGCCCAGAAGGTCACCGTGGTGCCGGTGTGGTCGTTCTCGCCGAGCGGCTCGAGCTGCTCGAGCGGTCCGTCCGGGACGCCGAGGCTGAACGTCTGCCGCCAGTGGTAGCCGCGGTTGCGCACGTCGACCTGGAGCTTGCTGCTCAGCGCGTTGACGACGGAGACGCCGACACCGTGCAGACCACCGGACACCTTGTAGCCGCCGCCGCCGAACTTGCCGCCGGCGTGCAGCATCGTCAGCGCCATCGTGACCGCGGGCAGCTCCTGGCCGGGCGCGGTGTCGGTCGGGATGCCGCGGCCGTTGTCCTCGACCCGGACCCCGCCGTCCTCCTGGAGGGTGACGCTGATGCTCGTGCAGTAGCCGGCCAGCGACTCGTCCACCGAGTTGTCGACGATCTCCCACACCAGGTGGTGCAGGCCGCGCTCACCGGTGGAGCCGATGTACATGCCGGGCCGCTTCCGGACGGCCTCCAGGCCCTCGAGCACCTGGATCGCGGACGCGTCGTACTTGCCCTCCTCGACCGCGTGCCCCTCGCCGATGGGCGCGAGCCTCGCGGCGGCGTCCGCGACGACGTCCGGGTGGAGGTCGGTGTCGGGGGTGCTGGATGTGCTGTCGGACAGGGGGGTGTTGGCGGGCATCTCGTCGGCCACGAGCCATCCTCTTCAGGTCTGCGCACAAAGGAAGGTCGGTCCCGGAACGGGACAACGACCGATCGTCAGTATACCCCGTGAAGGCCCGATTCCGAGGGTGTCGCCCACAGGGAGGGGGCGTCGGCGCGCCTCAGATGCCGATTCCCGGCCCGCAAGTGCGGCTCAGAGCGCTGCGTGGGGGAGGTGTCTGGTCCCCATACCGGCCCCCGGGCCTCAGATCGGCTCTCAGCGCCGCTGAGCGACTCAGCCGTAGGTGTCGCGCGGGCCCCGGCCGTCGCGGACCGAGCGCGGCCCGCGCTTCCAGCTCGGACCGTGCGGCCCGAGCACGTCGATCACCGTGACCGTGCCGTCGCCGAGCTCCTCGTTGAGCCGCCGCACCACGGTGGGCGCGAGCAGCTTCATCTGGGTGGCCCAGGCCGTCGAGTCCGTGCGCACCACGAGCTTGCCGTCGCCGAAGGACTCCGGCGTCGCGTGCTGGGCGACCTCCCGTCCGACGATCGCGTCCCAGCGGGAGAACACCCCGTGCACGCGGACGTCGGTGCCCCAGCCCTGGTCGGCGATGAGCCGTCCGATGGTGGAGTCCAGCAGCTGTGGGTCGCGCTCGTCGGGGTGGGCGCCGGACGCCTTCGGGTCGGTGCGTCGGCTGGGCGGCCGGAACTTCGACGACCCGCCGGTCGACGTACGCCGCCGGGCGCCGGGCCGGGCCAGGGAGCGGGCGATGCTGCGGGCCAGGTCGAGACCCCCGTCGTCGTGGGCGACGTCCTGCTGGGCACGGTCACCGGGCTCGGGGGTCTCGTCCGGGCCCGGCGTCCCGGCCGACTCGTCAGGCGACACCGGGCAGCACCTTGCCGTCGACCACGTCGATGCGGACGCCGGCCAGCACGGCCGGCACGTCCTCGGCGACCGCGGCGGTGACCAGCACCTGCTCCGCGCCCGCGACCAGCCCGGCCAGCCGCTCGCGGCGCTCGGCGTCGAGCTCGGCGAACACGTCGTCGAGGATCAGGATCGGGTCGTCGCCGGCGGAGCGGAGCAGGTCGTAGGACGCCAGCCGCAGGGCCAGCGCCATCGACCAGGACTCACCGTGCGAGGCGTACCCCTTCACCGGGAGCGGCCCGATCATCAGCGTCAGGTCGTCGCGGTGCGGGCCGACCAGGGACAGGCCGCGGTCGATCTCGTCGTCGCGGCGGCGCTCGACCTCGGCGAGCAGCGCCTCCGCCAGCACCGTGCGGTCCGGCGCGCCCGCGGGCAGCTCGAAGGACGGCTTGTAGGTCATGGTCGCGCCGGTGCGCGTCGCGCCCTCGGCCACCGCCTCGTAGCTCGCGGCGACGTACGGGCGCAGGTCCTCGACCAGCGTGAGCCGGGCGGCGAGCAGCTCGGCACCGGTGCGGGCGAGGTGGGAGTCCCAGACGCCGAGCGTCGAGAGCGCGCCGTCGGCACTGCGGCCCTGACGGCGGGCGAGGCCGGCGGTCTTGAGCAGCGAGCTGCGCTGCTTGAGCACCCGGTCGTAGTCGGCGCGGACCCCCGCGAACCGCGGCGCCCGCTGCACGAGCAGGTCGTCGAGGAACCGGCGCCGCTCGGACGGGTCGCCCTTCACCAGCGCCAGGTCCTCGGGGGAGAACAGCACCGTGCGGACCAGGCCCAGGAGCTCGCGGGCGCGGGGGAGCGGGGACCGGTTCACCCGGGCCTTGTTCGACCTGCCCGGGTTGATCTGCACCTCGAGCACCGCCTCGCGGCCGTCCTTCACCACCGCCGCGCGTACGACGGCGTGGTCGGCGCCGAACCGCACCAGCGGGGCGTCACCGGCCACGCGGTGCGAGGAGAGCCGGGCGATGTAGTCCACGGCCTCGACCAGGTTGGTCTTGCCCTGCCCGTTGCGGCCGACGAAGGCGGTCACCCCGGGAGCGAGCGCGACCTCGGCCTCGGGGTAGGAGCGGAAGTCGTGCAGGGAGAGGTGGGAGACGTGCACTAGGCCTTGTCGCCGCCGGGCGGCGCGCTGGTCCGCGTGGCGTGACCGCCGAACTGGTTGCGCATCGCGGCGACCGCCTTCATCGCCGGGCTGTCGTCCTGCCGGGACACGAACCGCGCGTAGAGGGCGGCGGTGATCGCCGGGGTCGCGACGGCGTTGTCGATGCCGGCCTCGACGGTCCACCGGCCCTCGCCGGAGTCCTCGGCGTAGCCGGCGATCTTGGCCAGGTCGTCGTCCTCGTCGAGTGCGGCGACCAGCAGGTCCAGCAGCCAGGACCGGATGACGGTGCCCTCGCGCCACGAGCGGAACACCTCGGTGACGTTGTCGACCTCCTCGACCTTCTTGAGGAGCTCCCAACCCTCGGCGTACGACTGCATGATGGCGTACTCGATGCCGTTGTGGACCATCTTGGAGAAGTGCCCGGCGCCGACCTTGCCGGCGTGCACCCAGCCGAACTCGCCCTCGGGTCGGAGGGCGTCGAAGATCGGCTGCACCTTCTTGATGTCCTCGGCCTCGCCGCCGGCCATCAGGGCGTAGCCGTTCTCCAGGCCCCACACCCCGCCCGACACACCACAGTCGACGAACCCGATGCCCTTGTCGGAGAGGTACTCGGCGTTCGCCTGGTCGTCGGTCCAGCGGGAGTTGCCGCCGTCGACGATGAGGTCGCCCTCGGACAGCAGGTCCTTGAGGGCCTTGACCGTCTCCCGGGTCGGGTCGCCGGCCGGCACCATCACCCAGACGACCTTCGGGGAGGGCAGCGCGTCGACCATCGCCTCGAGACTGTCCACGTCACTGACGTCGGGGTTGCGGTCGTAGCCGACGACCGTGTGCCCTGCGCGGCGGATCCGCTCGCGCATGTTGCCGCCCATCTTGCCGAGGCCGATCAGACCGAGGTCCATGCCGCTCCCTTCGTGACGAGTGTCGTCGTGCAGGCTACCCGCCCGGAGCCGGCTTCAGGAGAGCAGGCGGCGGGGCATCAGCAGGTAGCGGAAGTCGGTGTCCACGTCGCCGTCGAGGCTGGTCGCGCCCGACATCACGGCCGGCTTCGAGGCCTGGGTGAACGCCATCTCCACCACCGGGTCCTCGATCGCGGTCAGGCCGTCGAGCAGGAACTGCGGGTTGAAGCCGGTGGTGATGTCCTCCCCGGTCACCACGGCCTCGATCTGCTCGGTGGCCAGCGCCTCGTCGCCGCTGCCGGCGTCCAGGGTGAGCACGCCGTCGGAGAACGCCAGCTGCACGGCGGTGTTGCGCTCGGCGACGAGCGAGACCCGCTTCACCGACTCCACGAGCGTGGCCCGGTCGACGCGGGCCACCGTGGCGTGCTCGGCCGGGAAGAGCGTGCGGACCTTGGGGAACTCGCCGTCGAGGAGCCGGGTGGTGGTCCGTCGTACGCCGCCGCCGGCCGCGCCCTCGAAGCCGATGATGCCCTCGCCCGCGCCGGAGGATGCCAGCGCGATGGTCACCTCGGTGCCGGACGTCAGCGACTTGGCGGTGTCGGCGAGCACCTTGGCCGGGACCAGCGCGGCCGCGGACACGTCGGTCTGGCCCGGGTCCCAGGTGAGCTCGCGCAGCGACAGCCGGAACCGGTCCGTGGCCAGCAGCGAGATGGCGGAGCCCTCGATCTCGATCCGCACGCCGGTGAGCACCGGGAGCATGTCGTCGCGGCCGGCGGCGGTGACCGCCTGGGACACGGCGTTGGCGAACAGGTCGCTGCGCACGGTGCCGGTGGCCTGCGGCATGTCCGGGAGGGTGGGGTACTCCTCGACCGGCATGGTCTGCAGGCTGAACCGGGCCGAGCCGCAGGTCAGCGAGACCTTGGCGCCGTCGATGGTCATCTCGACCGGCTTGTTCGGGAGGCTGCGGCAGATGTCCGCGAGCAGCCGGCCGGAGACCAGGGCCCGGCCCTCGTCCTGGACCGACGCCGGCAGGGTGGCCCGCGCGGAGGTCTCGTAGTCGAACGTCGACAGCTGCAGCCCGTCGCCGCCCTCGACGGTCTCGATGAGCAGACCGGCGAGCACGGGGACGCTCGGCCGCACCGGGAGGCTGCGGGCCGCCCAGGCGACGGCGTCGGCGAGCACGTCGCGTTCGACGGTGAACTTCACGAGGAATCGCCTCCAGGGCTGCGAGGGTCGGCGGTCGGGTCGGTGGTCTGGTCGTGGATCAGGTCGTGCGTCAGGTCACGGGTCCGGGCCGCGCGGGGCGCGGTGATCGTCCGGGGAGTGCATCCTGCCACGCGGCGGTGAGGTCCGGCAGAGGGAGTCACGAACTCGTGACCCCGCGGGAACGACAGGAAACGTGTTGTCCCCAGGTCGGGGTGCGGGGAGATGTTTGTGTCATTCGGAGACATGGAGAGGTTCGTAGTGTTAACAGGTGCGGTGGAAACTGTGGATAACCCGTGTCCTTGCAGGTCAGGGCCGGTTTTCGCGTCCCGGCTGCCTGTGTACGACGGCCGGGACGAGCGGTCCGGGCTGGGGGCGACGACCGGTCGTGCGGTGGACCGTCCCCAGTTGTCCACAGGCCGTGCACCGGCGAATGACACGAAACCACACCGTGGTCCCCAGGGCTTCCTGCGGCCGCGGCGGCCGGACGTCACGACTGGCGGGCCTGCTGCTTGATCCGGTTCGTCAGCTCGGTGACCTGGTTGTAGACGCTGCGGCGCTCGGCGAGCAGCTGCCGGATCTTCTTGTCGGCGTGCATGACGGTGGTGTGGTCGCGGCCGCCGAACTGCTGGCCGATCTTCGGCAGCGAGAGCTCGGTGAGCTCGCGGCACAGGTACATCGCGATCTGCCGGCCGGTGACCAGCACCCGGCTGCGGCTGGCCCCGCACAGGTCGTCGATGGACAGGCCGAAGTAGGCCGCGGTCTGGGCGATGATCAGCGCCGCGGTGATCTCCGGCTCCCCACCCTCGGGGATGAGGTCCTTGAGCACGATCTCGGCCAGCGTCAGGTCGACCGGCTGCCGGTTGAGGCTGGCGAAGGCGGTGACCCGGATCAGCGCCCCCTCGAGCTCGCGGATGTTGGTCTGGATCTTCGAGGCGATGAACTCCAGGACGTCCGGCGGCGCGGTCATCCGCTCGGTGGCGGCCTTCTTGCGCAGGATCGCGATCCGGGTCTCGAGGTCCGGCGGCTGCACGTCGGTGATCAGGCCCCACTCGAACCGGTTGCGCAGCCGGTCCTCGAGCGCCTCGAGCCGCTTGGGGGCGCGGTCGGAGGTGATCACGATCTGCTTGTTCGCGTTGTGCAGCGTGTTGAAGGTGTGGAAGAACTCCTCCTGGGTCTGGATCTTGCCTTCCAGGAACTGGATGTCGTCGATCAGGAGGACGTCGACGTCGCGGTAGCGCCGCTTGAACCGGTCCTGCCGGTCGTCGCGGATCGCGTTGATGAACTCGTTGGTGAACTCCTCCGAGCTCACGTAGCGCACCCGGGCCCCGTTGAACAGGCTGCGCACGTAGTGCCCGATGGCGTGCAGCAGGTGGGTCTTGCCCAGTCCGGAGTCTCCGTAGATCAGGAGCGGGTTGTACGCCTTGCCCGGTGCCTCGGCCACCGCGACCGCGGCCGCGTGGGCGAACCGGTTGGACGAGCCGATGACGAAGGTCTCGAAGATGTACTTGGGGTTGAGCCGGGTCTCCATCACGCTGCCGGCGCTGGGCCGTTCGGTGTGGGTGGGGGCCGGCGTCGGCACATCGAGGGGATTTGTCGACAAATTGATATAGGGATTCATCGACGTGTCGTCGGGGTCATCGTCGGTGTCGAAGGGCGATGCCCCGGGGCCGCGCGGGGGGACGTCGACCGCTCCGCCGTACTCGCCGCGGTACGGCGCGCCGTCCCCCGGGCGCTCGACCCGGTCGAGACCACCGAGCTCGGGGTCGACGGTGACCGCGATCCGCACCTGGCGCTGGAAGGCGTTGCCGAGCGCGTCCTCGAGGCGGGTGCGCAGCCGGCCCTCGATCTGGTTGCGGGTGAACTCGTCGGCGACGGCGATGATCGCCGTGCTCTCGTGCAGGGTCACCGGTCGGCTGCCGGCCAGCCAGGCGCGCTGGTTGGGCGGCAAGTCCTCGACGAGACCGCTCCACACGGTGTCGAGCTGCGTGGGTCCGGCGTCGCTCGCGTTGTCGCTCATGGGGGGATCTCCCCCTCCAATCCAGTTCGTCCGCCGGTCAGGTCAGGCACTCCCGGCGGCGCGGCACGTGCTCACGGTCGGCGTCGGCCGGCCTGTGGGTCCGCCGGGACGGCGGGGTCCACACGTTTGTCCACAGGTTGTGCATGCTGCCCGGATGAGTGGTCAGGCAGTCCGGAGACGGCCGGCGGCTCCGCCGCAAGAACCCGGATCATCCCAGGTCAGATGCGGTTCTCGGGGGTGGACCGGCGGGTGCCGGATACCGGGGACGAGAGGTGGGGCCGTCGACCGTGGGGAATCTCGGGACCCGCGAACGCTAACAAGCGCCGGACCTGTGGATCAAGCGGTTGTCCACAGGCGCTCGGTTTGACCCTCCGGAGAGGCACCGCGTACCGTTGGGCGGTCGAACCGGTGTCGACCGGTGCCGCATGTCCACGCACCCATCGGCCTCCGCACGGCGGCCTCGGGGCGGCCGGCGGGGTACCAGGATGGCCCGCGCGGATGGGCCGGTGCCAGCCGACACCCCGGGCCTGACCCCCAGACCTGCACATCGCACAGTTTCGGAGATCTCCTCGTGAGCAAGCGTACGTACCAGCCGAACAACCGCCGCCGTCACAAGGTGCACGGGTTCCGCCTCCGGATGCGCACCCGCGCCGGACGCTCGATCCTGTCCGCGCGCCGCCGCAAGGGTCGCAGCAAGCTCGCGGTCTGATCGCCGACCCCGACCTCGCGTCCGCGTGTTCCGTGCTTGACCGGCCGCACCGGCTGACCTCGTCGGCCGGGTTCGCCGCGGCGGTCCGCCAGGGCCGTCGGGCCGGCACTCGCACGCTCGTCCTGCACCTCGGTGCGGGACCGGACGACGAGCCCGGCCCCCGCGTCGGGTTCGTGGTCAGCAAGGCGGTCGGGAACGCGGTCACCCGCAACCGTGTGAAGCGCAGGCTCCGCCACCTCGCCCGGGAGCGACTCACCTCGCTGCCGGGCTGCGGTGTGCTCGTGGTCCGGGCGCTGCCGGCGGCCGCCGCCGCGTCCTACGCCGACCTGGGTGTGGACCTGGACACCGCCTGGCGCCGGCTGGAACGCCCCGCTCGCGCCGCTCGTTCTCAGGGCGCATCGTGACGAGCGCGTCGTGAAGTACCTCCTGATCGGACTCCTGCGGGCCTACCGGTTCCTGATCAGCCCGCTGTACGGGCAGGTCTGCCGCTACCACCCGTCCTGCTCGGCCTACGCCCTGGAGGCGGTGACCGTGCACGGCAGCCTGCGCGGCAGCTGGTACGCCGTCCGCCGGCTCGCGCGCTGCCACCCCTGGTCACCGGGGGGTTATGACCCGGTACCTCCCCCCACGTCGCATTCTCGAACGACTCAAGGAGCCTGAGTGTTCTCTTTCCTCGGTGATCTCGGCAGCTTCGTCATGGCGCCGCTGTACTGGATCACGTCGCTGCTGCTGTCGGGCTTCCACTCGATCTTCGGCGCACTGTTCGGGCCGAGCTCCGGCTGGTCCTGGGTGCTGGCCATCGTCGGGCTGACCGTGGTGATCCGAGCGGCGCTGATCCCGCTGTTCGTCAAGCAGATCAAGTCCAGCCGCAACATGCAGCTGCTGCAGCCCAAGGTCAAGGAGCTGCAGAAGAAGTACGGCCACGACCGCGAGCGCCTCGCCCAGGAGACGATGGCGCTGTACAAGGAGACCGGGACCAACCCGTTCGCCTCGTGCCTGCCGATCCTGCTGCAGATGCCGATCTTCCTGGCGCTGTTCCGGCTCATCGACAATGCCGCCAAGGGCACGCCGAAGGGCGTGCTCACCCCCGAGCAGGTCGACCAGCTGCAGCACGCGAAGATCTTCGGTGCGGAGATCTCGGCCTCGTTCACCAAGGCCGGCGGCAACCTGCACGTGCAGATCCTCGCGGCCGTGCTCGTGGTGGCGATGACCGCGACCACCTTCCTCACCCAGCGCCAGCTGATGAGCAAGAACATGCCGGCCGACGCGATGACCGGCCAGTACGCCCAGCAGCAGAAGATGCTGCTCTACGTGCTCCCTGTCGTGTTCGCGGTCGGCGGCATCGCGTTCCCGATCGGCGTCCTCTTCTACTGGACCACCTCGAACCTCTGGACGATGGGCCAGCAGTTCTACGTGATCCGGAACAACCCGGCACCGGGTACGCCGGCCGCCAAGGCCAAGCAGGACCGCGACGCCGAGAAGCGCCGCCGCAAGGGGCTGCCCGATCCGGCCACGCCGATCGAGCCCGCCGGTGGGGTGGCGACGGAGACGGCCACCGCCCCGGAGCCGCCCAGGCGCCAGCAGCCAAAGAAGCAGTCCCGCAGCCAGCGCAAGAAGCAGGGTCCTCCGGCGGCCAAGCCCAAGCCGGGTGCCGCCGGAGCGGACGGCTCCGAAGCGGGAGCCACCGACGAGTCCGAGCGGGGCCGCGACAGCGCCTGAGACCTACGCCCCCGCCGTCGTACGACGGCTGGGGCACCAGCGAACCGAGCCGACGACCGGCTCACCACGGACAGGGAGAAGCAGTGAGCGAGCAGGGCAACGACGAGCCGACCACCGAGACGGCTGACGTGACGGCGGACGAGACGGCTCAGGAGACGGTCGCGGACACGACCGACGACGCGGCGGACATCGAGGGCACGGAGGAGCCGGGCACCGACCTCGACCGCCTGGAGAACGAGGGTGAGATCGCGGCCGACTACCTCGAGGAGCTCCTCGACATCGCCGACCTCGACGGGGACCTGGACATGGACGTGGAGGGCGACCGGGCGTCGGTGAGCATCGTCGGCGGTGACGTGAGCCAGCTCGTCGGTCGCAACGGCGAGGTGCTCG
>DASTGV010000117.1:0-7367 GCA_035718765.1 Nocardioidaceae bacterium | reverse complement strand
GTAGCATCCGGTCTGTGTCCACAGCCACCAACGTCAGCGGGGTGCGCGTCGACGACGAGGGGGTGCGTGCGCACTCGAGCGCCGAGGTCGTCCTCGACGTGCTCTTCGACGGGCGCCGGATCTGGTCGTTCTGGCTGCAGCGCGACGGTGAGCCGAGTGGCGGCGGGTACGTCGTGCGCTGGCCGTCCGCGCTGCGTCGCTTCCTCAACGGTACGACGCGGCTGCGGCTCGTCGAGCACGTCAGCGGCGCCGTCGTGCTCGACGAGGAGGTGCGGCTCGGCGAGGGAGACAGCCGGATCGCGGTCGTCAACGACCGCGGGCTGCCGCTCGGCATCGACAAGTCCCTGCGTCTCGCGCAGACCTTCGACACCCGCAGCCCGGAGCACGTCAAGCCGCTGCTGGACTCGATCGAGGAGGTGCTCGGCGCGCTGAAGAAGGCGGGCGTCGACGCCTTCCCCGCCTACGGCACCCTGCTCGGCGCGGTGCGCGAGGGGCAGCTGATCGGGCACGACAGCGACGCCGACCTCGGCTACGTCAGCGAGCACACCCACCCCGTCGACGTGGTCCGCGAGTCGTTCCGGCTGCAGCGGTCGCTGGCGGACATGGGCTACCGCATCTCCCGCTACAGCGGCGGCGCGTTCAAGGTCGACGTGGTCGAGGCGGACGGCTCGGTGCGCGGGCTCGACGTGTTCGGCGGCTTCCTGTTCGACGGGTACCTCCACCTGATGGGCGAGATCCGCACCCCGTTCGAGCGGGAGTGGATCTTCCCGCTGGGCACCTGCACCCTGGAGGGCCGCGAGCTCCCGGCGCCCGCCGACACCGACCGGTTCCTCACCGCGACGTACGGCCCGAGCTGGCGGGTGCCCGACCCGGCGTACAAGTTCGGCACGCCGGAGTCGACGCACCGCCGGCTCAACGGCTGGTTCCGCGGCACCCGCGTCAAGCGCGAGGCGTGGGACCGGGCCTACTCCCGGCTGCCCGCCGAGCCGCCGGCGGTCGAGCCGTCGTCGTTCGCCACCTGGGTAGTCGAGCAGGAGGGCGGGGTGCCGGCGTCGGTCGTCGACCTCGGCTGCGGCCGCGGCACCGACGACCTGTGGCTGGCCCGGCAGGGCGCGAACGTGCTCGGCCTGGACTACGCGATCCGCGGCAGCCTGCCGGTGGCCGAGCTCGCGCGCGACGAGGGCGTCGACCTGGACTTCCGCACCATGAACCTGTGCGAGCTGCGCTCCGTGCTCGCCGAGAGCGCCCGGGTCGCGCACCAGCCGGGCCGCAAGGTCCTCACCGCCCGCAACATCGCCGACGCGACCGACAAGGTGGGCCGGGCGTACCTGTGGCGGGCCTGCGAGATGATGCTGCGCGGCTCCGGCGAGGGCGGTCGGCTGTACGTCGAGCTCGCGGTCACCCGCGGCGAGGACGACCCGTTCGTCCGCGCGAACCACCTGCGCACGCTGTCGCTGGGACTGGTGGTCAAGGAGCTGAAGGACCGGGGGGCGACCGTGGTGCACCGCGAGGTCGTCACCGGCGACAGCACAGAGCAGAGCCCCGAGGTGACGACGGGGCACCGGACCGGACGATTGGTGGTCGAATGGCAACGATGAGGTCCCGCCTCGAGGTGCGCGCCAAGGAGGTGGCCCGCAACCTGGGCCGCTTCCGCAACGGCGTGCAGGCCGAGGGGATCGAGGCACTCCGCGAGCGCGTCGCGGTCCTCGAGGACGAGGTCCAGGAGTGCCGCCAGCTCAACCTCCGGCTCGCCGAGCTCACCGACGTGGTCCAGGAGCTGCTGCTCCCGGTCGCGCAGCGCGACGAGGAGAAGATCGGCGCGGCGCTGGAGAAGTACGCCAAGGGAATCTGAGGGGGGCACCTGACCGTGGCCAGCACCGTCTTCTTCCACGTCGGCCTGCCCAAGACCGGTACGACGTACCTGCAGACCCTGCTGTGGAACAACGAGGCCGAGCTGCGCCGCCAGGGCGTGCTGCTCCCGGGCGAGTCGGTCCGCGAGCACCTCTGGGCCAGCGGTGCGGTCCGCGAGGACCCCAGGCTCGACCGCCGCGGGCCGCAGGCCCCGGGGGCGTGGGACCGGCTCGTCGCCGACATCAACGCCTGGCCGGGCGCTGCGATCGTCAGCCACGAGTTCTTCGCCGCCGCCAGCGCTGACCAGGCGGTGCGGGCGATGCAGCGGCTCCATGGCGCCGAGGTGCACGTCGTGGTCACCGCCCGGGACACGCTGAGCCTGGTCACCGCCCGCTGGCAGGAGTTCGTCAAGAACGGCTCGACGGTGGGGATCGACGACTACCCGGTGCGGGAGGACACCTCGCCGGAGCAGGAGTGGGACTGGGGCACGCTCGACCTCGCCGACGTCCTCCGGCGGTGGGGCGCGTCGCTGCCGCGCGAGCGGGTGCACGTGTTGACGCTGCCCAAGCCGGGCACCCCGCGTGACGAGCTGTGGATCCGGTTCGCCCGGCTGGTCGGCGTCGACCACACCACGTGCGACGTGTCCGGCTCGGTGCAGAACGAGTCGCTCGGCGTCGTCGAGGTCGAGCTCCTCCGCCGGGTCAACGCCGAGCTGGTCGACTTCACCTCGGCGATCGACCGCGGGAACTGGATCCGGGGCTACCTCGCCCAGGGCAAGCTCGTGCCCCGCCGCGGCGAGAAGTTCTGGCCGTCCCCGGCCCGGATCGAGGAGCTCCGGGAGCGCGGCGACCGGGCCGTCGACTTCGTGATCTCGCAGGGGTACGACGTCATCGGGGACGTCGAGGACCTGCGGACCCCCAAGCAGGTCCCCGAGCGGCGGCACCCGGACAGCGTCACCGACACCGAGATCGCGGCGGCCGGCGCGGCCACGATCGCGGCGATGATGACCGACGTGCGGCGGCTGACCCGGGAGCGCCGGGCCGCCCGCGAGGCGGCGGCCGAGGCCCGGTCGGCGCTCGAGCTGCGCCACCCCGCCGGCCTCACCCGCAAGCTGTCTCGACGGGTGCGCCGAATGTGGTCCCGTTCATAGCGGCACCAGCGGGGTTCGGTGATACTCGGCGGTAATCAGCCTGTCACCCTGGGAAGGACCCGCATGGGACGCCTCTGCGAGACCGAGGACCTCACCGACATCCAGTCCGAGATCCTCAAGACCGTCCGCACGTTCGTGGACGAGAAGATCCTCCCGGTCGCGACCGACCTCGAGCACAAGGACGAGTACCCCACCGACATCGTCGAGGGGATGAAGGAGCTCGGCCTCTTCGGGCTGACCATCCCCGAGGAGTACGGCGGGCTGGGCGAGTCGCTGCTGACGTACGCGCTCGTCGTGGAGGAGATCGCCCGGGGCTGGATGAGTGTCTCGGGGATCGTGAACACCCACTTCATCGTGGCCTACATGCTCATGCAGCACGGCACCGAGGAGCAGAAGCAGTACTACCTGCCGAAGATGGCGGCCGGCGAGATCCGCGGTGCGTTCTCGATGTCCGAGCCCGGCTGCGGCTCCGACGTCGCCGCGATCAAGACGAAGGCGGTGCTGTCCGCCGACGAGAAGAGCTACACGATCAACGGCCAGAAGATGTGGCTGACCAACGGCGGCTCGAGCACCCTGGTCGCGGTGCTCGTGAAGACCGACCAGGGCGCCGACTCGGTCTACAAGAACATGACCACCTTCCTGGTCGAGAAGCCCGCCGGCTTCGGCGAGGTCAAGGACGGGCTGTCCGTGCCCGGCAAGATCGAGAAGATGGGCTACAAGGGGGTCGACACGACCGAGCTGGTCTTCGACGGCTTCGAGATCGGCGCCGACCGGATCCTCGGCGGTGAGCCCGGCAAGGGCTTCTACCAGATGATGGACGGCGTCGAGGTCGGCCGGGTGAACGTCGCCGCCCGCGGCTGCGGCGTCGCCAACCGGGCCTTCGAGCTCGGGGTCGCCTACGCCCAGCAGCGCGAGACCTTCGGCAAGAAGATCGCCGAGCACCAGGCGGTGCTGTTCCGGCTCGCCGAGATGGCGACCAAGGTCGAGGCCGCCCACCAGATGATGGTCCGGGCCGCCCGCAAGAAGGACGCCGGCGAGCGCAACGACCTCGAGGCCGGGATGGCGAAGTACCTCGCCAGCGAGTACTGCTCCCAGGTCGTCGAGGACTCCTTCCGGATCCACGGCGGCTACGGCTTCTCCAAGGAGTACGAGATCGAGCGGCTCTACCGCGAGGCGCCGATGCTGCTGATCGGCGAGGGCACCGCGGACATCCAGCGGATGATCATCGGTCGCCGGCTGCTCGAGGACTACAAGCTGCGGTAGCCCTCGACCAGCGGGCGGCCTCAGTCCGCGCTGGTGTCCGGCTCGTTGAGGGTCTTGTTGAGGTTGGCCAGGGCCGCCGCGACCTTCGCGTCGTCCCGGTCCAGCGCGGGCACGAGCAGCTCGGTCACCACGTCGACGACGTCGGCGAGCCGCTGGTTGAGACGGCGGTTCTCCTCGACGGCGGTCTCCAGCGCCGCGACCCGGGCGGCCAGGTCGGGGCCGTGCCCGTGGCCCCTGCCGTGCGCGTCCGAGCCGTCGTCGCCGGAGGAGCGGCGCAGCCGGGCGATCAGGTTGTTCACGGTGTCCACCTCACGACGATGCGGGCGATGTGCGGGTTCTCCGAGCCGAGCCGGGCCAGGTCGCGGCCGGTCTCGCGGTGCACGACGGTGCCACCGTAGGCGGCCACCTCGCGTGCGACGGTGTCCGGGTCGACGTACGTCCGCTGGTGCACGCCGAAGTACTTGCGGTCCCGGCGGGAGCGGGGGGTGCGGAACTCGAGGTAGGTCTCGCCGCCACGGCGCTGCACCATCGACGCGAACCGCCACAGGTTGTCCCGGCCGCTCGGGCCGAGCGTGTCGAGCAGGCCGCGCGCGTAGACCTGCCGCACCCCGGCGCGGTGCGCGAACCGGGCCCCGGTGACCAGCACCGAGCGCAGGTCCTCGAGGTTCATCGAGCGCACGTGCACCTGGCCGGGCGCCTTCTCGCGGAGCGCCTTGGTCTGCTTGAGGCCCAGCGTGGTGAACTCCAGCGCGGTGACCCGGTGGCCGCGGCCCGCGAAGTACGCCGCGTCGCGGCCGTTGCCCGCGCCGACGTCGAGGACGTGTCCCTCGGCCTCGCCCGCGGCGGCCATCCGCTCCTGCGCCCAGAGCGCGAAGGCGGACGGCTCGGTGGGCACGCGGGCCGCGTCGGGGGACTTGTAGAAGTCGTGCCAGAACCGCAGCCGTCGGCGCGGGGCACGGAACCACGCGTCCATGCGCGCGACGTCCACCGGGTCGTGGTCGAAGTGGAACGCGGGGTCCGGGACTCGCCACTGGGGGCCGTAGGTGAACGCGAGCACCTCCTCCGGCCTGGCCGGTGCGGTGATCTCCCGCCCCTCCAGGGTGACCGTGCCGAAGGGCAGCAGGGCCGAGCGGTCGAGGGTGCCGGTCAGCGAGCCGGTGACATAGAAGCGGTCGCCGATGTGGAACGACCCGAACACGTCGATCCCGCAGCGGCGGCCGTCCGGCAGCGGCACCCAGACCTTGAAGTTCGCGCCGGACATCTTCACCACCTTCCAGCCGAGCGACTTCATCGTCCGGATCGCGGTGGTGCACTCGCGGATGATGTCGAACGGGTGGGTGTAGGCCGACAGGTAGGCGACGTCGGCGTCCGAGTCGTGGCCGATCATGTGTCCGTTGCGGACCGCGCCGAGCAGGCAGCCGTACATGAGGTAGGTCTGCAGCCCGCACTTCTCGGTGAGGTCCTGCATCACCCGCTCGAGGGCGTCCATGATCTCGTCGCGGGCGGAGTCCTCGGTGTTGCTGAAGTCGCGCTGCAGCCGGCCGCCCTTGTCGACGGCGAGCGGGTGTCCCTCGGCGTCCACGACCCGCACGCGCTCGGTGCCGCGGCCGAACCGCACCGTCCGGGTGCCCAGCACGTCGCGGCTGACGTGGTCGACGAGGCTGACCTCGGTCACGCCGTTCAGGTGGTGGCGCAGCACCTTGGGCCAGGCGACGGTGCGGCGCCCGTTGGTGCCGGTGCCGTCGCGGTCCGGGTTGAACGACCAGACCCGGTGCCCGTCGAGCAGCACGTCGATCGCGCCGGACAGCGACGCGGGGACGACGATGCCGTCGATGTCGACCCTGATGTCCACGTCGGTGCCGTGCGCCATGACCCTCCCTGGAAGCCCGGACGAGCCTATCCCCGGGCCCCAGCGTTATCCCGTCGACCCGCCATGGCTGCCCGTGGCAGGGTGGAGGGACACGACGATCCGCCGCACGCACACCGGAGGTAGCCGCATGCCCGCCAACGAACAGAGCGAGAACGCCGACCTGAAGGCCAAGATGCGTGAGGCGCTGGACCGCAAGAAGGGCAGCAAGGGTGTCCCGCACCCGGCCGGGTCCAAGGAGAAGGCGCACGGCTCCGAGGTGATCGACGGCGCCCCGAAGATGCACCGCCGCAAGGCCGGTGGCGGGGGTTCGTAGAGCTCGGCCGGCTTCGTGAGGTTTCCCACGCCCTGACCCGCTCCCGCTCGGCGGGCGCGTCCGCCACGATGGGTCCCACGTCTGAGCAGAGGAGCGTGGGATGCAGTTCGGCCGCAGCTACGAGGAGTTCGAGGTCGGTGCGACGTACAAGCACTGGCCGGGCAAGACGGTCACGGAGTACGACGACCACCTGTTCTGCCTGCTCACGATGAACCACCACCCGCTGCACCTGGACGCGAACTACGCGGAGAGCACCACGCAGTTCGGCAAGAACGTCGTGGTCGGCAACTACATCTACTCGCTGCTGCTCGGCATGAGCGTCCCGGACATCTCCGGCAAGGCGATCGCCAACCTGGAGATCGAGTCGCTGCGGCACGTCGCGCCGACCTTCCACGGCGACACGATCTACGGCCAGACCGAGGTCCTCGACAAGTGGGAGTCGAAGTCCAAGGACGACCGGGGCGTGGTGTACGTCGAGACCAAGGGCTACAAGCAGGACGGCACCCTCGTGTGCATCTTCAAGCGCAAGGTGATGGTGCCGAAGCAGTCCTACCTCGACGCCCGGGGTGGCGAGCAGCCGGCCCGCCCTGAGCTGGTGGAGCCCGAGCCCAGGGGCTGAGCCAGTAGGCATGCCGGTGGACGTCCGTCACTGACCCCAACGGGCCTACAGATTCCTTGACTCCGACCAGGGTGCCCTATGCCTTGATGGCCCTCTTGGGTGGTTTCCGGAGGATTGGGCAGATTTGGGTTGGAAGTGCGGGGTGAGGAGCCAATCCTGAGGACTGTCCCCAACGTGGGGACGCTGCGCGAGGGCCGGGAGGCGCTCCTCTCGACATCACGGCACTGCTGTGACGCGCAGGTGGATCTCGGCACTGGGGAGCAGATCCATGGCACTGGCACTTCGAGCGCCCCATGCGCTG
>DASTGV010000116.1:0-4195 GCA_035718765.1 Nocardioidaceae bacterium | reverse complement strand
CTGGACCTGGTCGACCTCCACCTGGGCACGCTCGGCGCCACCGAGCTGCGGGCGCAGGCCACCGCGCTGGGTGGCGACCTGGCCGGGCTCGCGCTGCGGCACGCCGTGCGGGGTGGGGACGCCCGTCGCCTGCTCGTCTGGAGTGAGCGCTGGCGGGCGACCGCTCTGGCCGTGCCCCCGGTGCGGCTGGACGTCGACCCGGGGATGACCAGGGACCTGGCCGCCCTGCGGGTGCTGGCCCGACGCCGAAGCGACGAACCGGGCGCCGGCGTCCCCGCCCTGCTGCGGGAACAGCGGCGGCTGGAGGAGGCGGTACGCCGCCGGGCGCTGCACCGGCCGGGAGCCGGCACCCGCGGGACGAGACCGATCCGGGTGTCCGAGCTGCGGTCCGAGCTCGGGAGCACGGACCTGGTGGAGCTCACCGACGTCGACGGACGGCTCTTCGCGGTCCTGGTCTCCGGTGACCGGCCGCCGACGATGCACCACATCGGGGAGACCGCCGACGCCGAGCGGGCGCTGGCCCACACGCTGTTCGCGCTGCGCCGCGAGGGCAGCCGGCGCGCGGACACGCCGCTCGACCTGCGACGGATCGGGCACCGGCTGCAGCAGGCCCTGCTCGGGCCGGTGGTCGACGCGCTGGCCGCGCCGTCCGTCGTCGTCGTACCGACCGGCGGGCTGCACGCGGTCCCGTGGGCCCTCCTGCCCGGGCTCGAGGACCGCGCGGTCACCGTCGCGCCGTCCGCGACGATCTGGATGCGGGGCCGCCGGTCCGCCCCCACGGAGGAGCGACGCGTCGTGCTGGTCGGCGGACCACACCTGTCCACCGGCGCCACCGAGGTCCGTCGGCTCGCGGAGCGCTACCCCGACGCGGTCGTGCTCGCCGACGGCGACGCGACGAGCGAGAGGGTGCTCGCCGCGATGGACGGCGCCTGGCTGGTGCACGTCGCCGCGCACGGCACGTTCCGCGCCGACAGCCCGCTGCTGTCCGCTCTCGAGCTGGACGACGGGCCGCTGACCGTCTACGACCTCGAGCGGCTCGGCCGCGCGCCGCGGCGGGTGGTGCTCTCCAGCTGCAACTCCGCGGTGGGGGCACCCTCCGGCGCCGACGAGCTGCTCGGGGTCGTCAGCGCCCTGATGGCCCTCGGCTCCGCCGGGGTGGTCGCCAGCGTGGTGCCGGTCGACGACCCCGGCACCGTGCCGTTCATGCTGGCGCTGCACGAGCTGATGCCGCAGGTGCCACTCGGCCTGGCTCTCGCCCGGGCCCGCCGTGCCGTCGGGGACGACCCCGCAGCCCGGATCGCCGCCGGGTCGTTCATCGCGCTCGGGGCCTGAGCGCCTCACAGACGCACCCAGTCGGTGACCAGCCGGGTGGCCGGCGTCGTGCATCTCAGCCGGACCACCCCGGTCGGCACCGGCTCGATGACGAAGAAGCCCAGCTCGTCGACGGCCACGGTGGCCACCACGCCGCGGTCGCCCTCGACCTGCACCTCGCCGTCCGACTGCGGCATGAACTGGCCGACCACCCGGTCCGACAGCACCTCGATCTCCACGGACCGGAGGTCGGCGGAGAACACCATGACGCGGCCGCCCTCGGCGCCCCGGGTCAGCGACGGTGCCGCCTGCTCGGCGGAGTCGAACCTCAGCTGTGCCGCCAGCAGGTCCTCGTCGATGGTCCGCCACGTGAACGCGCCCTTGGCCCGTTCGGCGACCTCGTCGACGAGAGGGCGGGCTTCCCGCAGCGCCTCGACGAGATCTAGAGCGAGGACCTCGTCGTCGTCGAACCGTCCGGTCATGATGGTCGCCTCCAGCTCGAATCGGCGCCGATGGTCGTGGCGAGCGCCTGCACGGACGGGGTCCGACGCAGCCGTTCCAGGGCGCGGGCGCGGGTCGGCCCGATGGCGCCGACGGGGATGCCGGTGCGACGGCTGATCTCGGCGTACGGGACCGGGGGGTCCTCCGACAGCATCGTCAGCAGCTCCCGCTGGCGGCCGCTCAGCTGGGCGAACCCCTCCAGCAGGGCGGCGTGGCGCTCGGAGCGCACCAGCTCGGCATCGGGGTCGTCCTCCGTGACCAGCCTCGACGCCCAGCCCGCCTCCTGCGGGTCGGCCGGTTGCATCCGGGTCGTCGCCCGCACGGAGCGCAGCGCCTCCCGCTTCGCCGTGGTGATGAGCCACATCGGCAGCGCCCGCGGCTCCCGGAGCTCGCCGAGGTGCTCGATCAGCCGCAGCCACACGGTCTGGGCGACGTCCTGGAGCTCGCCGGACGACAGGCGGTAGCGCAGCACGACCGCGACGAGGAGCGGGGTGAACCGGTCGACGATCTCACCCCAGGCACCCTCGTCCCCCTGCGCCGCAGCCGCCACGAGCAGCGCGACGTCCGACTGGTCGTCCTCCACGCTCTGCCCCTTCCCCTGTGCAGCCCTGCCACCACCCTGAGCGGGACGGAGGGGCTGCTGATACCTCGGCAGCGCACGAATCTGGACTCATGGTGACGACCCCGGGTAGCCGGGCACAAGGGTGAGTCACGGGCGGCTCCGTGGGAGACCGTCCCGGTCCCCTACGCGGCGGACGACAGGTTCCGGTCACCACCCTCGCATTCCGGACGGCTAGCATCGCCGGATGCAGGCGGCGCGCAGGACACCGGGGACCGCCGCGCCACGCGTTGCCCTGGTGCTCGACGCCGGTGGTGCCCGCTCGGCGTACCAGGTGGGCGCGCTCGAGGTGCTGCTGCCGGCCCTGGCGGAACGCGGCACCCGCCCGCACGTGCTGATCGGCACCAGCGCCGGCGCACTGCTCAGCGGCGTCCTCGCCGCCACGGCCCACCTGGAGGCCGGCGACCAGGTCGCGCGGCTCAAGGACGTGCTCGGCCAGACCACCAAGCGGGACGTGATGCGGCCGCTGTGGCGGCAGGTGCCGGAGGTGCTGGCCCGCTACACGTCGGAGACGCTGGGCCTGTCGGGCTTCCGCCTGCGCGGCCTGTTCGGGACCGAGCCGCTCGCCCGGACGCTCGGCCGGTCCATCGACTGGGAGGCCCTGCACCGCAACGTCGAGGAAGGTGTCATCGAGACCGCGGCGGTCACGGCGACGTCCGTGCGGACCGGGAACGTGGTCATGTTCACCGAGTCCACCTCGCCGCTGCCGCGGCCGGCGCCGGACCACCACCGTCGCTTCGTCGCCGCCCGGCTGAACGTCTCCCACCTGATGGCCTCCGCGGCGATCCCGGCCCTCTTCCCCTCCGTGCGGGTCGACGAGCCCGCGGAGGCCGCGGGTTGGTACGTCGACGGGGCGACCCGCCGTCGGGTGCCGCTCGCCCCGGCTCTCGAGCTGAACGCCGATCACGTGGTGGTGGTCGGCACCGGTGGGCTCCACCCGCCGGGTCCCGACCGGGACCGCGACGGGGAGGCGGTCGACCTGGGAGACGGCCTGGCCACCCTGCTCGGCGCGGTCATGGACGACCCGCTGCGCGCCGACCTTCGGCTGCTCGGGGAGGTCAACGCGCTGGCCGAGGACGCCGACCTCGGCCCCGTCCTCAATCGCCACCGCGAGGCCCGCGGCCGGACGGCGTACCGCGCGGTGCCCTACGTCGCGGTCGCCCCCGAGGACGGCGAGGAGCTGGCCCGCGCCGCGATGCACGTCTTCCGCGCCAACCACGGCTCCCTGCGCAGCACCCTCGGCGATCCGGACATGCAGATCATGCACCGGCTGCTCGGCAGCGACAGCCCGCTGCAGGGCGAGCTCTTGTCCTACCTTCTGTTCGACCCCGACTTCTTCGACGCGGCGGTCGGGTTCGGTCGCCGCGACGCCCAGCGCTGGGTCGAGGACCACCCGGACCTGTGGCGGACCGACGGGCTTCCCGCAACCGGGAGCTGATGCACCCTCGGGCACCGCCGACCCGGACAACCTCCGTCGCCGGCGGGCATCGCCGGCGAGATCGTCGGGGACCTCGCCGCCGCCTCGGCGCGGCTCGAGGCGGTTGCCGGGGCGCTCGAAGCCGGAAACGGGTCGGGCATACTGGCCCCCGGATCGGGCCCATCGGACCGAGATGAAGCTGCGCTGTCGTCAGTCCGATGTGAGCTCCGGTCCCCCGCCCTCGTAGCTCAGCTGGATAGAGCAAGAGACTTCTAATCTCTGGGTCGCAGGTTCGAGTCCTGCCGGGGGCGCTCTCGGAACCCGCGCGACCGACAGCAGACCGCACC
>DASTGV010000115.1:0-4593 GCA_035718765.1 Nocardioidaceae bacterium | reverse complement strand
GACGTGGTAGTCGCCGAAGGTGACGTGCATCAGCCCGGGCACCGACCCGGCCGGGTCGGCGCCGCGGTAGTACTCCACGCCCTGGACCAGGGAGCTCGCGCAGTTGCCGACTCCCACGATTGCTACTCGTACCGAACCCATGGGGTTTCCCTTCGGATGCTCGTTGTCTCGATCTGTGTGCTGGTCTGTGACTACTGGTGCTGGATGTCGCTCGCCGCGGGGGCGGCGGGTGGTGCGGGCGGGTCGCCCAGCCGGGCGGTCTCGTCGTCACGGCGCTCGGCGTTGATGAGCTCCGAGAGCCAGCGGACCTCCCGCTCGACGGACTCCACGCCGTGACGCTGGAGCTCCATCGCGTAGCGGTCCATCTGCTTCTGGGTCTTCTCCAGCTGGTGCTGGACCCGGTCGAGCCGCTCCTGGAGACGGCTGCGCCGGCCCTCCAGGATCCGCAGCCGGGCGCCGATGTCCGTGCGGCTGAAGAACGCGAACCGTACGTCGAAGTTGTCGTCCTCCCACGCGGACGGCCCGACGTCGGCCATCAGCCGCTTGAACTGCTCGTCGCCGGCCGCGGTGAGCTCGTAGACGATCCGCTGGCGGCGGCTCGTCGCGCCCGGCTCGGGCGCCGAGACGTGCTCGGCGATCCAGCCGGCCTTGAGCATCTTCTTCAGCGCCGGGTAGAGCGAGCCGTAGGACAGCAGCCGGCTCCAGCCGAGCACGCCGTTGACCTGCTTGCGCAGCTCGTAGCCGTGCATGGGCGACTCGTGCAGCAGCCCGAGGACGGCGAGCTCCAGGGTCTCCCCACGACGGGCCACGGTGCTGCTCCTTCCCCGGATCGCTGCTGACCACCGCTCGTTCGTATCGGTGGTTCCTATCGCCGTAATCTATCGCATCGATATATCGATCGTGTGAACCCGGCCGCCCCGAGGGTGAATTGCCCGTTGCGTGGGGGCGCGCCGTACCCTGTCCAGCGGGGTGCGTGCCGTGCCGTCACCGGCGGGGTCGGGCCCCGGCTTGCGTCACTGTCCCCCGACCCGGAGCTTCCCCTTGAGTCCTGAGCGCAAGGCCACGCCGGCCCGTGGCACCGCCAAGAAGGCACCGACGAGCCGCAAGGCCACGGGTCCGACGAGCCGCAAGGCCACCGGTCCCACCAGCCGGAAGGCCGCGGGGGGCGCCCCCAGGAAGCCGGGCAAGCCCGGCAGCCGCACCCCCAGCGGCAAGCCGCGGCGCAGCCTGTTCCGCCGGCTCCTGCTGTGGGCGCTGCTCGCGCTCCTCGGCTTCCTGCTGCTCGGGGCCGCCGCGTTCGCCGTCGGCTACACGACCACCGACATCCCGGACCCGAACAAGGACTTCCAGGCGCAGACGACCTTCGTCTACTACGCGGACGGCAAGCACGAGATCGGCCGCTTCGCGAACCAGAACCGCACCAGCGTCCCGCTCTCCGACGTCCCGCAGCACGTCCAGGACGCGGTGATAGCCGCCGAGGACCGCACCTTCGAGACCAACAAGGGCATCGACCCGAAGGGGATCCTCCGGGCCGCGTTCAGCAACGCGCGCGGCGGCTCGACCCAGGGCGCCTCGACCATCACCCAGCAGTACGTCAAGGTCCTCTACCTGTCGCAGGAGCGCACCATCACCCGCAAGGTGAAGGAGGCGTTCGTCTCGCTGAAGATCCAGCGGCAGGAGTCCAAGGACGAGATCCTCCAGGGCTACCTGAACACCATCTACTTCGGGCGCGGCGCCTACGGCATCCAGGCGGCGGCCCAGGCGTACTTCGACAAGGACGCCAAGGACCTGACCGTCCAGGAGGGCGCGGTGCTCGCGTCCGTCCTGAACTCCCCGACCGCCCTCGACCCGGCCGGCGGGTCCACCAACCGGCAGCGCCTGCTCGGCCGCTACCAGTACGTCCTCGACGGCATGGCCAGCATGGGCAACCTCGACCCGGACCGGGCCGACCGGCTCAAGCAGCGGCTCCCGCGGTTCCCGAGGATCAAGAGCCAGGACCAGTACGGCGGGCAGAAGGGCCACGTGCTCACGCTGGTCAAGAACGAGCTGCTCAAGCACGACTTCACCGACCAGGAGATCTCCGGCGGCGGCCTGAAGGTGGTCACCACCTTCACCCGCGGGGCGATGGCCGCGGCCAAGGCCGGGGTCGCCGCCCAGCGGCCCAAGGGCCTCAAGGGCCTGCACGTCGGCGTCGCGTCGGTCGACCCGAAGACCGGGGCGCTCAAGGGGTTCTACGGCGGCCAGGACTACCTCAAGAGCCAGATCAACTACGCGACCCGCACGGCCGGCTCGCCCGGCTCGGCGTTCAAGCCGTTCGCGCTCGCCGCGGGCCTCGACGACGGCTACTCGCTGAAGAGCACGTTCGACGGCAACTCGCCGTACGTCTACCCGAACGGCCGGGACAAGGTCGTCAACGAGGGACCGGGCGACGGCAACGACTACGGCTCCGCGATCCCGCTGACGACCGCGACCGAGGAGTCGGTGAACACCGCGTTCGTCGACATGACGCAGGCCATGGACAACGGGCCGAAGAAGATCATGGACATGGCCGTGAGGATGGGCGTGCCCGCCACGGCTCCCGGTCTGGAGCCGGTCGCGGGCATCTCGCTGGGCTCCGCCTCGATCAGCCCCGTCGACATGGCCAACTCCTACGGCACGATCGCGGACGGCGGCCGGGCCAAGAAGTGGTACGTCATCAACAAGGTCACCTCCTCGGCCGGGGAGGTGCGGTACCGCGCCCCGAAGAAGGACCGCCGGGTGCTCCGGGAGGACATCGACCGCGACGTCAGCTACGCGCTGCAGGGCGTGGTCAAGAACGGCACCGGCCGCAACGCCCTCGCCCTCGGCCGTCCCGCGGCCGGCAAGACCGGCACCGCGACCAACGCGGACGGGAACGTCTCGTCCTCCTGGTTCGTGGGCTACACCCCGCAGCTCGCCACCGCGGTGATGTACGTCCGCGGCGACGGCAACGACAACCTCAACTGCAAGAACCAGAACGGCAAGAACTGCGTCCCGGGCTACCTCGTGCCGTACTTCGGTGCGGAGTACCCCACCAAGACCTGGACCGACGTGATGCGCAGGTCCCTCGAGGGCGCGCCCGTCGAGCAGTTCCCGCCGCCGGCGAACGTCAAGGCGACCAAGAACGACCACGTGCCGCTGCCGACGTTCACGCCGACGCCCACGCCGACCCCGCAGCCGACGAAGCCGACCAGGAAGCCGTCGCCGACCCCGACGCCGACCCCGACGCCGACGCCCACGCCGACGCCCACGCCGACCCCGACGCCCGCCCCGACCCCGACGGTGCTCCCGCCGAGCCCGACCGGGAACCCGAACGGGAACGGCGGTGGAGGTGGTGGGGGACCCGGGGCCGCGAGTCCCCCGCGCTAGGTGAGCCCCAGGTGAGCCCCAGGTGAGTGGAGTGCGCGGACCCGTCCAGCCCTCCCGGTCCGACCCGCTCGTGACCGCGGCGAGCGAGAGCATCGGTGGGCCGTCCGGTGACCACTCGTCCGGCCACCCCTGGTGGACCCCGGTCCGGGTGGTGCTGGCGGTGGCGGCGCTGGCGTTCGTCGTCGGCATGGTGCAGAAGACGCCGTGCGTCCGCGACGACTGGTCCGGGGACAAGCTGCGCTACGGCGCGATGTGCTACTCCGACGTGCCCTACCTGTACTCCGGGCGCGGCTTCGCCGCGGGCTACCCCCCGTACGCCGACAACGGCGGCCGCTACCCGGCGATGGAGTACCCCGTCCTGATCGGGTACTTCGCGTACGGCGCCTCCTGGGTCACCCAGACCCTCAGCGGCTCACCCGACCTGCGGCAGCGGGCTCTCATGAGCGGCGACCAGATCTACGGTCAGCCCGGCGTCGCGGCCGAGTCCGGGCGCTACTTCGTGGTGACCGCGGTGCTGCTCGCACCGTTCGCGCTGCTCTCCGCCTGGTTCCTCACCGGCGTGCACCGGCGACGACCCTGGGACGCCATGCTGTTCGCGGCTTCGCCCGCCCTCGCGCTCTCCGGTCTGATCAACTGGGACCTGCTCGCGGTCGCCGCGGTCACCGGCGCGCTGTGGGCGTGGTCGCGCGGCCGACCGGTGCTGTCCGGGGTGCTGATCGGGCTCGGCACCGCCGTCAAGCTCTACCCGATGTTCCTGCTCGGCGCCCTCCTGGTTGTCTGCCTGCGCCGGCGCCGGCTGCCCGCGATCCTGGCCGCGACCGGGGCGGCGCTCGCCACGTGGCTGGCGGTCAACCTCCCGGCGATGCTCGGCGACTTCGGCCAGTGGAAGGTGTTCTGGACCTTCAACCACCGGCGCGGGGCAGACCTGGGCTCGGTGTGGCTGGTCTGGCAGCAGGCCGGGCACACCGTCTCACCGGGCCTGGTGAACACGGTGTCGCTGGTGTTCTTCACGGCGGTCTGCCTCGGCGTGCTCGGGCTGGGGCTGCGGGCGCGCCGTACCCCGCGGATCCCGCAGCTGGCGCTGCTGGTGGTGACCGGGTTCCTGCTGGTGAACAAGGTGTACTCGCCGCAGTACGTCCTCTGGCTGCTGCCGCTCGTCGCGCTGGCCCGGCCGCGGTGGCGCGACGTGCTGATCTGGACGGCCGG
>DASTGV010000114.1:0-2621 GCA_035718765.1 Nocardioidaceae bacterium | reverse complement strand
GGCCAGCAGGTCGGCACCGAGCGGCTGCTGGACGCCCTCTGGGAGGGCGAGCCGCCGCCCAGCGGTGCGGCCAGCCTCCAGTCCTACGTCTCGCACCTGCGCCGGGCCCTCGAACCGGACCGGCCGGCCCGCACCCCCAGCCAGGTGCTGATCAGCGGTCCGGCCGGCTACGCCATGCCGGTCGGCGAGGACGACGTGGACGCCTGGCGCTTCGAGCGGCTGGTCGACCGGGCGGCGGCGGCCCCCGACCCGGTCACCCGGCTGCGGCTGCTGCGCGACGCACTGGCGCTGTGGCGCGGCCCGGCCCTGGCGGAGTACGCCGGCCAGGAGTGGGCCGACTCCGAGGCCCGCCGCCTCGAGGAGGTCCGCGAGGTCGCGCGCGAGCAGCTGCTGGCGGCCCGGCTGGACAGCGGCGAGACCGCGATGGTCGTGCCCGAGATCGAGGCGCTGCTCGCGGAGGCGCCGCTGCGTGAGGAGCGGTGGCGGCTGCTGGCCCTCGCGCTCTACCGCTCGCACCGGCAGGCCGACGCGCTGGACGCCCTGCGCCGCGCGCGGGCGCTGCTCGCCGACGAGCTCGGCGTCGACCCTGGGCCGGCGCTGCGGGCGCTGGAGGCCGGGGTGCTGGCCCAGTCGCCCAGCCTGGACGCGCCCGTCGTGGCGGCCCCCGAGCCGCCCGTCCCTCCCGCGCCGGCGGCCCCCGGGCGGGTCCCGGTCCAGCGGGTCGGGTCCGGCCGCCCCGAGCTCGTGGACCGCGAGTCCGAGCTCGCCCAGCTCCGCGCCGCGCTCGCCGGCGCGCTCGACGGGCAGCCGCGGCTCGCGGTGATCGAGGGCCCCGCCGGCATCGGCAAGACCAGCCTGCTGCACCAGGTCCGCGACGAGGCCCGCGCCGCCGGCGCCACGGTGCTGAGCGCGCGCGGCAGCCAGCTGGAGAAGGAGTTCGGCTTCGGGGCGGTGCGCCAGCTGTTCGACCCGGTGCTCACCGACCCCTCCACCCGCGACGGGCTGCTGGCCGGGGCCGCGGTCGGCGCGAGCCAGGTGTTCGACGCGACGTACTCGCCGGCGGACGCGCCGGCCGAGAGCCTGTTCACGATCCTGCACGGGCTCTACTGGCTGTCCAGCAACCTCGCGGCCCGCGGCCCGCTGGTCATCGCCGTCGACGACGTGCAGTGGTGCGACACCAGCTCGCTGCGGTTCCTCGGCTACCTGGCCCGCCGCCTCGAGGACCTGCCGGTGCTGGTCGTGGCCACCTGGCGCACGGGTGAGCAGCACCCCGACGACGAGCTGCTGCACGAGCTCACCCTCGGTCCCGACGCGGTCTCGGTGACGCCCGCCCCGCTGAGCCCGGCCGGTACGTCGGAGGTGGTGCGCACCCGGCTCGCGCACGCCGACGACGCGTTCGCCGCGGCCTGCTTCCGCACCACGTCCGGGAACCCGCTCCTGCTCCGCCAGCTGCTGCGGGCCCTGGAGGCGGAGGGCATCCGTCCGGACGCCTCGCACGCCGACACCGTGCGGGCGATCGGGTCGCGGGCCGTCTCCAGCCTGGTGCTGATGCGCTTCCGGCGGATGCCGCAGGGTCACCGCGATGTCGCCCGGGCCATCGCGGTGCTCGGCGACGGCGCGTCCCTGCCGATGGTCGCGTCGATGACCGGCCTGTCCGAGGAGGTCACCGCCGGCGCCGTCGCCGGGCTGGCGCGCTCCGAGGTGCTGCGGCCGGACCACCCGCTCGGCTTCGTCCACCCGCTGGTCGAGTCCGCGGTGTACGACGACCTGCCGCTCGGCGAGCGGGAGATGGCGCACGCCCGCGCGGCGCGCGTGCTCGCCGCCGCCGGCGCCAGCCCGGAGCAGGTCGCCGCGCACCTGCTGCTGGTGCCGCCGCGCGGTGACCCGGCCGTGGTCGAGGCGCTCCGCGAGGCCGCCGGGAAGGCCGTCGAGCGGGGGTCGACCGAGTCCGCGACGGCCTACCTGCACCGTGCCCTCGCCGAGCCGCCGGCCCGCTCCGACGTACCCCATCTGCTGCTGGAGGTCGGCCGTCTCGAGGCGATGACCAGCGGGCTCGCCGCGATGGAGCACCTGGCCCAGGCCTACCGGCTGCTCGACGACCCGGTCACCCGCGCCGACGCCGCCATCGTGCTGGCCCGGACCGCGGTCTTCGCCGGACCCCGGGGCGAGGCGAACCGGATCGCCCGGATCGCCGCCGCCGAGCTCCCCGACGACCTCGACGACCACCGGCAGCACCTGGTCGCACTGGCCCGGATCTCGGGGTTCATGCACGGCCTGGAGCCCGAGGAGTACCGCACCGAGGAGCTCCCGGCGCTGAGCGGCGACGGGCCAGGGGCCCGCAGCCTGGCCGCGCTGATGGCCTGGGAGCTGCTCTGCAAGGGCGAGGACCGGGCCCGTGCGATGGAGCTGGCCCGCTTCGCCGTCCAGGACCGGGTCCTCCAGCAGCACGACCCGGGGCTGCTGTGGGTGGTGGCCGCGGTGGTGCTCGGCATGAGCGGGCAGGACACCGTGCCGTTCTGGGAGGACGAGCTCGAGGCGGCGTACCGCACCGGCAGCGTCTTCGCGGCGCTGTCCGTGCACCTGTGGCTCGGCTTCGTCCAGTGGCACGTCGGCGACCTGCG
>DASTGV010000113.1:0-4201 GCA_035718765.1 Nocardioidaceae bacterium | reverse complement strand
GTGCTTGAGCCAGGGGCCGATGGAGACCGGCTGCTTGGAGGCGTACTGGATGTAGACCTCGAGGTGGTCCTGCAGGTTGCTGCCGACCCCGGGCAGGTCCGCGACCACGTCGATGCCGAGCCTCTCCAGGTCGGCCTTCGGCCCGATGCCGGAGAGCAGCAGCAGCTGCGGTGAGTTGATGGCGCCGCCGGACAGGATCACCTCGCGCGCGGCCACGTGCTTCGACCCGCGGCCCGGCTGGTGGTACTCGACGCCGGTGACCCGGTTGCCGCGCCGGGACAGCCCGGTGACCATGGCCAGCGTCTCGACGGTGAGGTTCTGGCGGCTCATCACCGGGTGCAGGTAGGCGCGGGCGGCGCTGAGCCGGCGGCCGCGGTGCACGTTGCGGTCGAAGGGCGCGAAGCCCTCCTGGCGATAGCCGTTGACGTCGTCGGTGAGCGGGTAGCCCGCCTGCTGGACGGCCTCGAAGAACGCGCCGAACAGCGGGCTGGTGGCCGGACCCCGCTCGAGGACGAGGGGCCCGCTGCCGCCGCGCCACAGGTCGGCGCCGGCGAGACAGGTCTCCATCCGCTTGAAGTAGGGCAGGCAGTGCGCGTAGTCCCACTGCTCCATGCCGGGGTCGGCCGCCCAGCGCTCGTAGTCGAGCGGGTTGCCGCGCTGGAAGATCATCCCGTTGATGCTGCTGCTGCCGCCGAGCACCTTGCCGCGGGCGTGGTAGACCTTGCGGCCGCCCATGAACGGCTCGGGCTCCGACTCGTACTTCCAGTCGTAGAGCCGGTTGCCGATCGGGTACGGCAGCGCGGCCGGCATGTGGATGAACGGGTCGATCCGGAAGTCGGACCGGCCGGCCTCGAGCACCAGGACCGTCGTACCCGGGTCGGCACTGAGCCGGTTGGCGAGCGCGCACCCTGCGGAACCGCCACCGACGATCACGAAGTCCCAGGTGCGCATGATCACTCCCCCGCGAACCAGCGTTGAGGCTCCGGCCGGATGTTGTGCCAGACGTGCTTGGTCTCGCGGTACTCCTCGAGACCCGCGTCGCCGAGCTCGCGCCCGATGCCGGACTGCTTGTAGCCGCCCCACTCCGCCTGCGGGACGTAGGGGTGGTAGTCGTTGATCCAGACCGTGCCCATCCGCAGCCGGGCGGCGACCCGCTCGGCGCGGCCGGCGTTCTGGGTCCAGAGCCCGCCGGCCAGCCCGTAGATGCTGTCGTTGGCGATCCGGACGGCGTCGTCCTCGTCGCGGAACGTCTCGACGGTCAGCACCGGACCGAAGGACTCGTTCTGGGCCACCGACATCGAGGTGTCGCACCCGTCGAGCAGCGTGGGCAGGTAGTAGAAGCCGTCGGCCAGGGCCGGGTCGTCGGGACGGCGGCCGCCGCAGCGCAGCTTGGCGCCCTCGGTGAGGCCCCGCTCGACGTACGCCTCCACCTTGGCGCGGTGCTGGGCGGAGATCAGCGGCCCGGTCTCGGCCCGCTCGTCGAAGGGGCCGCCGAGCCGGATGGTCTCGGCCCGCCGGACGATCTCGTCGACGAACCCGTCGTGGACCGACTCCTCGACCAGGAGCCGGGCGCCGGCCGAGCAGACCTGGCCCGAGTGCAGGAACACCGCGGTCAGCGCGAAGTCGAGCGCGGTCTCCAGGTCGGCGTCGGCGAACACGATGTTGGGGTTCTTGCCGCCCAGCTCGAGCGCGACCTTCTTCACCGTCGGTGCCGCGCTGGCCATGATCCGACGGCCGGTCTCCAGGCCGCCGGTGAAGGAGACCAGGTCGACGCGCGGGTCCTCGCTGAGCAGGGCACCGGCGCGCGGACCGGCACCGAGCACCAGGTTGGCCACGCCGGCCGGGAGCTCCAGCTCCTCGAGGATCCGCATCAGGTGGATCGCGGTGTGCGGGGTGAGCTCGCTCGGCTTGAGCACGAATGTGTTGCCGGCAGCCAGGCAGGGCGCGACCTTCCAGGCGGTCTGCAGCAGCGGGTAGTTCCAGGGCGTGATCAGCCCGCAGACGCCGACCGGCTCGTGCACGACCTTGCTGACCACGTCAGGGCGACCGGTGTCCACCACGCGTCCGGCGTCCTGGGCCGCGACGTTGCCGTAGTGCCGGAACACGCCGACCACGTCGTCGACGTCGTACCCGCTCTCGACGAGCCGCTTGCCGGTGTCGAGGGACTCGGCCCGGGCCACGGCGTCCTTGTCCCGCTCGAGGAGGTCGGCGACGCGGTGCAGCAGCCGGCCGCGCTCCAGGGCCGAGGTGCCGGGCCAGGTGCCCTCGTCGAAGGCCGCGCGGGCAGCAGCGATGGCCGCCTCGGTGTCCCGCGGGCCCGCCTCGTCGATCTCCGCGACCAGGCTCCCGTCGGCCGGGCAGCGGATCTCGCGGCGCTCACCTTCGCGAGCACTCTCCCATCGGCCCCCGATGTAGAGCTGCGGCACCCTGTTGGCTTCCGATCATCTCCGGGCATCGGTTGCGTATGTCGCAACTCGATGTGCGTCACGCAACAGGATTACGGGTCCCCGGGGCCCCGTCAAGCATCTAGGAGGTTCCGTAACCCAAACGCCGCGACACCTCGTCCGCGGCGTCCTGCACGACCGGGACGAGCTCCTTGACCCGCGGCTCGGACAGTCGGAACGTCGGGCCGGACACGCTCAGCGAGGCGATCACGTCGCCGTGGGCGTTCCGGATCGGCGCGGCGATGGCGGTCAGCCCCACCTCGAGCTCGTCGACCGCGACCGCGTAGCCCTGGTCGCGGACCTCCGCGAGCTCGCGGCGGAGCCGGGCCCGCGAGGTCACCGTGTCGGAGGTGTAGGACGGCAGCTTCGGGAGCCGGCTGTCGACCTCGTCCGAGCTGAGCCCGGACAGCAGCACCTTGCCGTTGGAGGTGGCGTGCAGCGGGATGTGCTGGCCGACCCAGTTGTGCGACTGGAGCGCCGACTGGCCGGCCACCTGGTCGAGGTAGAGCGCCGAGCGGTCCGACAGCACGGCGATGTTGACGGTCTCCCCCGAGTCGGCCGCGAGCTTGCGGCAGATCGGCCGGGCCTCCTGCACGACGTCGAGACGGGCGGTGGTCGCCCCGGCCAGCCGCAGCACGCCGACGCCGAGGCGGTACTTGCCCCGGTCCTCGTTCTGCTCGACCATGCCGTGCGACTCCAGCGTGGCGACCAGCCGGAACGCGGTGCTCTTGTGGACCCCGAGCTCGGCGGCGATCTCGGTGACGCCGGCCTCGCCGAGACGGGCGAGGATGCCGAGAATGGTCAGGGCGCGGTCAACTGACTGGACGGAGGCCGGCGCCTCGCTCGTGCCGTTCACCATGAGCCGACGGTAGCGCACCTCTGTTGCGTATCACAGAACGAGTTTCTGTTGACGCAACGTTGACGGCGCGATTCGGCGCCGAGTACAACGGCGCCATGACGGACCCGACGGACCCGAGCTTCACCCTCACCCTCACCTGCCCGGACCGCGCCGGCATCGTGCACGCGGTGACCGGCCTGCTGGTGGAGCAGCGCGGCAACATCCTGGAGAGCCAGCAGTTCAGCGACCTCGCCGAGAACCGGTTCTTCATGCGGGTGCGGTTCGCCATCGAGGGCGCCGGCGCCGAGACGCTGGAGCGGCTGCGCAGCGCGTTCGCGCCGGTCGCCGAGCGGTGGGGCATGACGTGGGAGCTCTGGGACGCGGGCGCGCCGTACCGGACGCTGATCCTGGTCTCGAAGTTCAGCCACTGCCTCAACGACCTGCTGTTCCGGTGGAGCAGCGGCTCGCTGCAGATCGACGTGGTGGGCGTGGTCTCCAACCACCCCGACTGCGAGCGGCTGGTCGCGTCGTACGGCGTGCCCTACCACCACATCCCGGTCACCGCGGACACCAAGGCCGAGGCGGAGAAGCGGCTGCTCGAGCTCGTCGACGACGAGGGCGTCGACCTGGTCGTGCTGGCCCGCTACATGCAGGTGCTCTCCGACGACACCTGCCGCCGGCTGACCGGCAAGGCGATCAACATCCACCACTCGTTCCTGCCGAGCTTCAAGGGCGCCCGCCCCTACCACCAGGCGTTCGACCGCGGCGTGAAGCTCGTCGGCGCGACCGCGCACTACGTGACCGGCGACCTCGACGAGGGCCCGATCATCGAGCAGGACGTGATGCGCGTCGACCACCGCTTCGACGCCGCCGAGCTCGCCGCCGCCGGCCGCGACGTGGAGAGCCAGGTGCTGTCCCG
>DASTGV010000112.1:0-5500 GCA_035718765.1 Nocardioidaceae bacterium | reverse complement strand
GTGGTGTCGCCGCGCACGCCCTCGTCGTGGGACACCACGACCGGGTCGCCCTTGCGCTGCGGGATCTCGACGGGCACGACCTCGTCGTCGAACAGGCCGTTCTTCCACGCCTCGGCGGCGCGCTGGTGGGAGCGGGCGGAGAACGCGTCCTGCTCCTCGCGGGTGAGCCGGGCGCCGGCGCTGTTGCAGGTCTCGGTGAGACCGCCCATGGGCTGGTCGGTGAGCTGGTCGTAGAGCGCGTCGTAGGCCATCGAGTCGACGAGCGTCACGTCGCCGTACTTGAAGCCCTCGCGCGACTTCGGCAGCAGGTGCGGCGCCTGGGTCATCGACTCCATGCCGCCGGCCACGACGATCTCGTGCTCGCCGGCGCGGATCAGCTGGTCGGCCATCGCGATCGCGTTGATGCCGGACAGGCAGACCTTGTTGATGGTGATGGAGGGGACGGAGAGCGGGATGCCGCCCTTGTGCGCCGCCTGGCGGGCGGTGATCTGGCCGGTGCCGGCCTGGATGACCTGGCCCATGATCACGTACTCGACCTGGTCGCCGGAGACGCCGGCCTTCTCCAGCGCGGCCTTGATCGCGACTCCGCCGAGGTCGGCGGCGGACTGGTCCTTCAGACCGCCCAGCAGGCGACCGATCGGGGTGCGGGCACCCGCGACGATGACGGATCCGGACATGACGCCTCCTGCGGCTCTGCGACGGTGAGTATGTCTCGGACGATACCCATGCGCGGTCCGGACCGGGAGGCCCGGTGAGCGCCTCTGCGTGAGGGACAGGTCACAGTCCGTGGCCGCCCCCGGGACGCGGGGGCCACCATGTCGGCATGAGCCTCGCGATCCCCGACCCGCTCTTCGTCTGCATCGACCACGTGGGCGTCGCCGTGCCCGACCTGGACGCGGCGATCGCGTTCTACGCCGACGCGTTCGGGATGACCGTGCGGCACCAGGAGACCAACGAGGAGCAGGGCGTCCGTGAGGCGATGGTCGGCGTCGGCGACACCGACCAGTGCATCCAGCTGCTCGCCCCGCTCGACGAGACCTCGACGATCGCGAAGTTCCTCGACCGCAGCGGGCCGGGCCTGCAGCAGCTCGCCTACCGGGTCACCGACGTGGAGCAGGTGTCCGCGGTGCTGCGCGAGCGCGGCCTGCGGCTGCTGTACGACGAGCCCCGACGCGGCACCTCGGACAGCCGCGTGAACTTCGTGCACCCCAAGGACGCCGGCGGGGTCCTGGTCGAGCTGGTCCAGCCCGCCGAGAGGACCGAGAGGGCCGAGAAGTAGGTCACACGCGGGTGACAGCGTGGTTACCCACCAGTAGATTCCGAGCACCGAACCGCGCCGACCAGACGCAGGAGCCCCCGTGAAGCAGATCCTCGACGCCATCCTCGCCGGAGACACCACCGCGGAGGAGTTCGCCGCGCTCGACCTGCCCGAGACCTACCGCGCCGTCACGGTCCACAAGGACGAGGCGGACATGTTCGAGGGCCTGGAGTCCCGCGACAAGGACCCCCGCAAGAGCCTGCACGTGGAGGACGTGGCGCTGCCCGAGCTCGGCCCGGGCGAGGCCCTGGTCGCGGTGATGGCCAGCGCGATCAACTACAACACGGTGTGGACCTCGATCTTCGAGCCGGTGTCGACCTTCGGCTTCCTCGAGCGCTACGGGAAGTCCTCGCCGCTCGCGAAGAAGCACGACCTGCCCTACCACGTGGTCGGCTCCGACCTCGCCGGCGTCGTGCTCAAGACCGGGCCCGGCGTGCACGCCTGGCAGCCGGGCCGCGAGGTCGTCGCGCACTGCCTCTCGGTGGAGCTGGAGAGCCCCGAGGGCCACAACGACACGATGCTGGACCCCGAGCAGCGGATCTGGGGCTTCGAGACCAACTTCGGCGGCCTGGCGCACGTCGCGCTGGTGAAGGCCAACCAGCTGATGCCCAAGCCCGCCCACCTGACGTGGGAGGAGGCGGCCAGCCCGGGCCTGGTGAACTCGACCGCCTACCGCCAGCTGGTCAGCCGCAACGGGGCCGGCATGAAGCAGGGCGACAACGTGCTGATCTGGGGCGCCAGCGGCGGCCTGGGCGGCTACGCCACGCAGTTCGCGCTCAACGGCGGCGCCACCCCGGTCTGCGTGGTCTCCAGCCCCGGCAAGGCCGACATCTGCCGCAAGATGGGCGCCGAGCTGATCATCGACCGCCGGGCCGAGGACTTCCGGTTCTGGAAGGACGAGCGGACCCAGGACCAGAAGGAGTGGCGCCGCTTCGGCAAGCGCATCCGCGAGCTCACCGGCGGCGAGGACGTGGACATCGTCTTCGAGCACCCGGGCCGCGAGACCTTCGGGGCCTCGGTGTACGCCGCCCGCAAGGGCGGCACCATCGTCACCTGCGCGTCCACCAGCGGCTACATGCACGAGTACGACAACCGCTACCTGTGGATGAACCTCAAGCGGATCATCGGCTCCCACTTCGCGAACTACCGCGAGGCGTGGGAGGCCAACCGGCTCATCGCCAAGGGGAAGATCCACCCCACCCTCTCGCGGACCTACTCCATGGACGAGGTCGGCCAGGCGGCCTACGACGTGCACAAGAACCTGCACCAGGGCAAGGTCGGCGTGCTCTGCCTCGCGCCCGAGGAGGGGCTCGGCGTCCGCGACGAGGAGAAGCGGGCTGCGCACCTGGGCGAGATCAACCGTTTCCGCGGGGTCTGAGCACCGAAACTGCGTCCCCGCGCCGGGGTGGCTCCCGTGTGTAGGTTGGGTTTTCCGGGAGACTTGCCCCATGCAGAGCGAGCAGACGGAGGAACGACCGATGAGCGACCGACCCGGCCTGTCCATCTTCGAGGACCCGGACGACAACGGTGGCGAGCGCAACCGCGACGACGAGGCCACCCAGGTGATCCCGGCGGTGCGACCGCAGGGCCGCCCCACCCCCACGCCCCAGGCCCAGCCCTCCGCGAGCACCCCGCGCCCGGAGAGCGGCCCGGCCGCCGGCGGCAGCGGCCGGCCGAGCTTCCCCGTGGTCCGCCGCGGCGGCTACGACCCCGCGTCCGTCGACCGCCAGATCCACACGCTGGCCGGCGAGAAGGCCGGGCTGACCGCCGGGCTCAACGAGGCGAAGAGCAAGGTCGCCTCGCTCGAGAAGGAGCTCGCCACCCTCCGCGAGCGGGTCTCCGAGCACGACAGCCCGACGTACGCCGGCCTCGGCGGCCGGGCCAGCGAGATGCTGCGGCTCGCCGAGGAGCAGGCCGACGAGGTGCTGGTCCAGGCCCGCGCCCAGGCGGAGGAGGTCCGCCGCCAGGCGGCCAAGGACGCCGACGTGCTCAAGGCGCAGGCCGCCCGCGACGCCGAGGACATGCGGATGGTCCAGCTCAAGGAGCTCGACGAGACCCGCGCCCGCGCGCTGGCCGACGTCGAGCAGGAGCGGGCGATGGCCAAGGCGGAGGCCGACGACCTGCTCGCCTCGGCCAAGCGGGAGAGCGAGCAGCTCCGGCTGGCCGCCGAGCAGGAGGCCAACTCGATGCGCACCGGCGCCAAGCGCGAGGCCGAGCAGGCCCGGGCCGCCGCCGACCGCGAGGTCCAGGAGGCCCGGCGCACGCTCGCGGTGGAGAAGGAGCGGCTCACCCGCGAGGCCGCCGAGCACCACAGCAGCGCGACCGCCGAGACCCAGAAGCTGGTCGAGGAGGCCGAGCAGCGCGCGAACGCCGCCGAGGCGCGGGCGCGGGAGGCCATGGCCACCGCGACCAGCCACCGCAAGCAGGTGCAGGAGGAGTCCGACCGGCTGCTCAGCCACGCCCGCCGCGAGGCGGAGCAGATCGTCTCCTCGGCCCAGACCCAGGCCGCGACGTTCACCGCCGCGGGCCAGGCCGAGGCCGAGCAGGAGCTCGCCGTCCTCAAGGCCGAGGTGGACCGCTACACGAAGCGCCGGGACGCGATCGTCGGGCAGCTCGGTGCCCTGCGCGACGTCATCTCCGGTTTCGGTGACGACCCGAAGCCGAAGAACGCCGCCGACGAGAAGGCGTGAGCGACGCGGGGGTGCGCGCCGGCAGGGTGACCCGCCGAGCGCGCACCTTCACGCGCACCTCCAGCCAGACCGAGGTCGCGCTCCACCACCCCATCCGGCTCGGCTTCTACGTCACGCTCGGTGGGTTCGCCGCCTGGTGGCTCGGCGGCCTGATCCTGTCGGTCGGGTCGATCCTGATCCTGGTCCTGGTCGCCGCGTTCATCGCCGCCGGCCTCAACCCGATCGTCGAGTGGCTCGGGCACCGCGGCGTGCGCCGCAGCTGGGGCGTGCTGGTGGTGATCACCGGCCTGATCCTCGCCCTGGTGCTGTTCGTGGTCGCACTCGTGCCGGTCATCACCGACCAGGTCTCGATGATCGTCAAGAACGCGCCCGGCTGGGTGGACCAGCTCCAGCACAACGTCACGATCCAGCGGCTCGACCGGCGCTACGACCTGATCAAGAAGGCCCAGGACGCGTTGTCGGGCAGCAAGGTCAGCTCGGCGCTGTTCGGCGGCGTCGTGGGCGTCGGTCTCAAGCTGCTCACGTTCGTGGGCAACACCTTCATCGTCGTCGTGCTGGTGCTCTACTTCCTGGCCACGCTCCCGAAGGTGAAGCGCTCCGCGTACCAGTTCGCGCCCGCCAGCCGCCGCGAGCGCGTGAGCGCGCTCGGTGACGAGATCATCAGCAACGTCGGCGCCTACGTGTCCGGCGCGTTCCTCGTCGCGATGGCCGCCGGCATCAGCTCGCTCGCCTTCCTGTTCGTGGTCGGCCTCGGCCAGTACGCCGTGGCCCTGGCGGCCGTGGTCACCCTGCTCGACGTGATCCCGATGATCGGCGCGACCCTCGGCGCCGTGATCGTCACGGCGATCGGCTTCGCCACCGACCCGCGGGTCGGCCTGTACTGCCTGATCTTCTACGTGGTCTACCAGCAGTTCGAGAACTACGTGATCTACCCCCGGGTGATGTCCCGCTCGACGAACCTGCCGGGCTCGGTCATCGTGATCGCGGCGCTGGTCGGCGCCTCCCTGCTCGGCGTGATCGGCGCCCTGCTGGCCATCCCGACGGCGGCGGCCATCACCCTGCTCGTCAAGGAGGTCCTCCTGCCGCGGCAGGCGGCCCGTTAGCGCGGCACGTCCTTGAAGGCCGCCGTCGTGCGGTCGGCGTAGGCGCTGGTGTCGGCGGTCTCCATGGGCCCGTCCCACTCCCGGGGCAGGGGTACGTCGACCCCGGGCGCGACCCGCTGCACCACCAGGTCGAGCACGGTCTCGGCGTCGCCCACCCACAGGTGCTTGGCGCCGTCGATGCCGACCACCTCGGCCTGGGGCACGGCCGCGAAGCGCTCCCTCGCCTCGTCGGGCTGCAGGTAGTCGTCGTGCTCGGGCACCAGTGCCACGAGGGGCTTGCCCGATTTCGCCCAGGTCGCGAGGTGCTCGGGCGTCGAGAACCTCAGCGGCGGCGACAGCAGGATCGCGCCCTCCACGAGGGGGTCGCAGCCGTGCATCAGCGCCAGGTC
>DASTGV010000111.1:0-8601 GCA_035718765.1 Nocardioidaceae bacterium | reverse complement strand
GGTGTCCGGCAGCTCGACGTCGATCCCTGCCCCGAGGGCGACGGCGCCGGCCTGGTCGACGTCCGCGGCGACGTGGTGCATGGTCGCGAGGAACGGCACCGCCCAGTAGTCGGAGACGACGGTGCCCTCGAAGCCCCACTCGTCGCGCAGCACGTCCGTGAGCAACCAGGAGTTGGCACCCGCCGGGACGCCGTCGACGTCGGAGTAGGAGTTCATCACCGACTGCGCGCCACCGAGTGCCACGGCCGTCTCGAACGGCGGCAGGATCACGTCGCGGAGCTCCCGCACCCCCATCGAGACAGGACCGTGGTTGCGAGCCGCACGGGACGCGGAGTAGCCGGCGAAGTGCTTCAGCGTGGCGACGATCCCCGCGCTCTGCAGACCACGGACGTACGCGGAGCCGAGCAAGGACACGAGGTACGGGTCCTCGCCGATGGTCTCCTCCACACGGCCCCAGCGGTAGTCGCGGACCACGTCGAGCACGGGCGAGAGCCCCTGGTGGATGCCGAGCCGCGCCATGTCCCGGCCGATGGCGGCCGCCATCCGCTCGACGAGGTCCGGGTCCCACGTCGCGCCCCACGCGATCGCGGCGGGGTACACCGTCGCGCCGTACGCGGTGAAGCCGGTGAGGCACTCCTCGTGGACCATGGCCGGCACGCCCAGGCGCGACCCGTCGAGGACGACCCGGTGCTGGCGGACGAGCTCGGCGACCCCCTCGTCCACGCTCACCGGGACGCTGCCGTAGACGCGCGTCAGGTGGCCGAGCCCGTGCCTGCTCGCCTCCTCCAGGGGGACCGTGCCGGAGGCGTTGAAGATGTCCTGCATCGGGGCGACGTTGTGCTGGGTCTCCGCCGGCACCGACGAGTCGGCCATGTCGTTGCCGGCCCAGCGGCTGCCCAGCTGGGCCGCCTTCTCCTCGACCGTCATGGCCGACAGCAGGAGCTCCACCCGCCGTTCCGGCGGCAGGGCCTTGTCGTGCCAGGGCTGCTGGGTTCGGGTGCTCTGTTCTGCAGTCACGAAGATCCCCAAGGACCGAAGCGGAAGCCGGGCCGAGACAATCCGAAAGAAGTTTCGACCCAGCGGGACTGGACGTACCGTACCGACTCCGCGGCCCCGGCGGAACCCCGGCGTCAGTCGGCATTCGAAGGCGGAGAGGTCCGGAAAAATCGGCTATTGACAGTGCAGCCGAGCGATCCTAGCCTCCAAGGCAACCGCGACACATCCCGGTAATTTTTTCGAAAGATCGAGGTAACCGGCCCCACTGGCTGCGTGTGGGCCCCGAGTGGCAGCCGTGGTGGGCCACGGCTCTCGAAACCCTGGAGTAGACCGTGGAAGCCATCACCACCTCTCGACGCAACTTCCTCCGCCTCGTCGGGCTCGGAGTCCCTGCCGCGGCCGCGCTGGCGGCCTGTTCGGGTTCGACGCCGAGCCAGACGGGTGCCGGGGGCGGCTCCGGCGGCGGAGCCAAGGGCGCCGCGACGTACTGGTTCCTCACGGGTCAGCCCCAGCAGGGGATCCGCGAGGACACGGTCACGCGGTTCAACGCGGCGAACCCGAAGACCAAGATCGCGACCACCGAGTTCCAGAACGACGCCTACAAGCAGAAGATCAAGACCGCGATCGGCGCCGGCAAGGCCCCGACCCTGATCTGGGGCTGGGGCGGCGGCGGCCTCAAGAGCTACGTCGACGCGGGTCAGGTGGTGGACCTGTCGGACTGGTTCGGCCAACACGGCGACATCAAGAACCGCATCTTCCCGGCCGCGTTCGGGGCGGCTACGGTCAACGGCAAGATCTACGCGATGCCGTGCGAGACGGTGACTCCGATCGTGCTGTACTGGAACAAGAAGGTCTTCGACGCCGTGGGCGCCGAGCCTCCGCAGTCGTGGGGCGACATCCTCGACCTCGTCCCCAAGTTCAACGCCAAGGGCATCGCCCCCTTCTCGCTGGGCGGTCAGTCGCGCTGGACCAACATGATGTGGCTGGAGTTCCTCTACGACCGCATCGGCGGTGCCGAGGTGTTCCAGAACGTGTTCGACGGACAGAAGAACGCCTGGTCCAACCCCGCGTCGATCCAGGCCCTCACCGAGTGCCAGAAGCTCATCAAGGCGAACGGGTTCGTCAAGGGCTTCTCCTCCATCACCGCCGACTCCAACGCCGACCAGGCGCTGCTGTACACCGGCAAGGCGGCCATGATGCTGCACGGTGCGTGGACCTACGGCAGCATGAAGAGCGACGGCGGCGACTTCGTGACGGGCGGCGATCTCGGCTACATGAACTTCCCGCCGGTCGACGGTGGCAAGGGTGACCCGAGCGACACCGTCGGGAACCCCGGCCAGTACCTCTCGATCTCCTCGAAGGCCAGTGCCGCCGAGCAGGAGGTGGCGAAGAAGTTCCTCTCCACCACGCTGCTCGACGACACGGAGATCCAGAAGTGGATCGACAGCGGCAACGTCCCCGTCGTCAAGGGCACGCGGAGCAAGCTGGCCGGCGTGAAGGACAAGACGGACGCCGCCTGGCTCACGTTCGTCTACGACACGTCGAGCAAGGCCGGGAACTTCGCGCAGTCGTGGGACCAGGCGCTGCCGCCGACCGCCGCGGAGACGCTTCTGGACAACATCGCGAAGCTGTTCCAGCTGTCCATCTCGCCTCAGCAGTTCGCGGACAACATGAACAAGGTGATCGGCACGTGAGCGCTGCCGCCGTGCCGCGGCGGACGGTGCCCTCGCGGGCCGTCCGCGCGGGACGGAGCGGGCGGGTGGCGTGGATGGCACTCCCCGCGCTCGGGATGTTCATCGTCTTCGGCGTCGTCCCGCTCCTGGGCGTGCTGGCCCTGAGCTTCGCCCAGTGGGACGGGCTCGGCAGCATCCATGTCGCGGGCCTGTCCAACTGGCGTTCCGTGCTGAGCGACCCGGGGCTGCCGCACGCCCTGTGGGTGACCTTCCTCGTCATGTTCCTGTCGTGGGCGGTGCAGACCCCGCTGGCCCTGCTCATCGGCGTGTTCCTGGCCGGGCACCAGCGCTACCGTGCCGTCCTCGCCGTCATCTACTTCGTCCCGTTGCTGCTGAGCTCTGCCGCCATCGCCATCACCTACAAGGCGCTGCTCGACCCCAACTTCGGGCTGGGCCCGGGTCTGCACCTGGGCATCCTGACCCAGGACTGGCTCGGCAAGCCCGTCCTGGCGCTGGGCGTGGTCATCTTCGTGGTCTCGTGGCAGTTCGTGCCGTTCCACGCCCTCATCTACCAGGGTGGCGTGATGCAGATCCCCGCCTCGATGTACGAGGCCGCGGCCATCGACGGCGCCGGCCGGGTCCGGCAGTTCTTCAGCATCACCCTGCCGCAGCTGAAGTACACGATCATCACGTCCTCGACGCTGATGGTCGTGGGATCCCTGACGTTCTTCGACCTGATCTTCGTGCTCACCGCCGGTGGGCCCGGTGACGCCACCCGCGTGCTCGCTCTGGACATGTACAAGCGCGGCTTCCAGGCGAACCTGATGGGCCCGGCGAGCGCGATCGCCGTGATCCTCGTCCTGGTCGGGCTCGGCCTCGCGCTGCTGCTCCGCCGGATCGGTGGCAGCACCAGCGACAGCCAGCTCGAGGGAGCCTGAGATGGCCACCACGGTGCACACCCCCAGTCCGGTGACCACCGCCCCGCACCAGAAGGAGCATGCGGGCCTGCGCCGGCTGCTGCGACTCAACTGGCTGGGCGGCGCGGCCAGCTGGATCTGGCTCGCCATCGTCGTCGTGCCCCTGTACTGGATCGTCGTCACCAGCTTCAAGGAACAGAGCGCCTACTTCACGAACAACCCGTTCGCCCCACCGACCGCCCCGACGCTCGACAACTACAAGCTCGTCATCGAGTCGGACTTCCCCCGCTACTTCCTCAACAGCGTGGTCGTCGCCCTCGGCACGACCGTGCCGGCGGTGCTGATCGCCTTCATGGCCTCCTACGCCATCGTCCGCGGCAGCGGGAGCCGCTTCCTCGGGGGCGTCAGCGGGCTGTTCCTGATGGGTCTCGCGATCCCGCTGCAGGCCACGGTCATCCCGGTCTACCTGATCATCATCCGGATGGGGCTCTACGACAGCCTCCTCGCGATCATCCTGCCGTCGATCGCCTTCGCGATCCCGCTGTCGGTCCTGGTGCTGTCGAACTTCGTGCGTGACGTGCCCAAGGAGCTGTTCGAGTCGATGCGCGTGGACGGCGCCTCCGAGTGGGGCATGCTCTGGCGGCTCGCGTTCCCGCTGACGCGTCCGGCGCTCGTGACCGTGAGCATCTTCAACGGCCTGACGGTGTGGAACGGGTTCCTCCTCCCCCTGATCCTCACGCAGAGCCCGGACAAGCGGACCCTGCCGCTGGGGCTGTGGACCTTCCAGGGCCAGTACAGCGTCAACGTCCCGGCGGTGCTGGCGTCGGTCGTCCTCACCACCCTGCCGATCCTGGTCCTGTACGCGATCGGGCGCCGGCAGCTCCTCGGCGGGCTCACGGCCGGCTTCAGCAAGTAGGCGCGGACCGTGGGCACACTGGCACCAGGACCGTCACGTCTCCCAAGCACAGCGCACGAGCTCGAAGAAAGGACAGACCATGTCTGACTCGTTCACCCCCACCCGTGAGGACCGGTTCTCGTTCGGCCTGTGGACGGTGGGCTGGCAGGGGGTGGACGTGTTCGGCGGAGCGATCCGCCCGCCCCTGGACCCCGCCGAGGCGGTGCACCGGCTCTCGGACCTCGGCGCCTACGGCATGACCTTCCACGACAACGACGTGTTCCCGTTCGGCGCGGACGCCGCGACCAAGGAGGCACACCTCGCCCCGCTGCGGAAGGCGCTCGACGAGACCGGCGTCGTTGTACCGATGATCACCACGAACCTGTTCTCGCACCCGGTCTTCCGGGACGGGGCGTTCACCAACAACGACCGCGACGTACGCCGGTTCGCGCTGCGCAAGACGCTGGACAACCTCGACCTGGCCGCCGAACTGGGGGCGCGGACGTTCGTGTGCTGGGGCGGTCGCGAGGGTGCCGAGTCGGGTGCGGCCAAGGACGTACGGGCCGCGCTGGACCGCTACAAGGAGGGCTTCGACCTGCTCACGCAGTACGTCCTCGACCAGGGCTACGACCTGCGCTTCGCGATCGAGCCCAAGCCGAACGAGCCGCGCGGCGACATCCTGCTGCCCTCGATCGGGCACGCCCTCGCCTTCATCGACAGCCTCGAGCACGCCGAGATGGTCGGCGTGAACCCCGAGGTCGGGCACGAGGAGATGGCCTCGCTCAACTACGCGCACGGGCTGGCGCAGGCGCTCTGGCACGGCAAGCTGTTCCACATCGACCTCAACGGGCAGACCGGTCCCCGCTACGACCAGGACCTGCGGTTCGGCGCCGGCAACGCCCGCGGCGCCTTCTGGACGGTCGACATCGTCGAGAACGGCGGCTACGACGGCCCGCGGCACTTCGACTTCAAGCCGCCGCGCACCGAGGACTACGACGGCGTGTGGGAGTCCGCGCGCGGCTGCATGCGCAACTACCTGATCCTCAGGGCCAAGTCGGCCGCCTTCCGCGCCGACCCCGAGGTGCAGGAGGCGCTCGCGGCTGCGCGCGTCGACCAGCTCGCTGTCCCCACCGTCGGTGCCGACGAGACCCTCGAGTCGCTGCGTTCGGAGTCCTTCGACCCCGACGAGGCCGCCGCCCGCGGCATGGGCTTCGAGAGGCTCGACCAGCTCGCCCTCGAGCACCTGTACGGCGTGCGCGGCTGAGGTCTCGCGCCGCGCACCGTCATCGTGCGGGCTCGCCGGCTTCCGGCACGAGCACGAGCTTGCCCCGCGATGCCGAGCTGTCGAGCAGCTCGTGGGCGCGACGAGCCTGGGAGAACGGCAGGCGCTCGGCCACCACCGGGTGGATCTCGCCACGTCGCAGCAGCCCGAGCAGCGTCCGGAGGTCCTCCCGGAACCAGTCCGGGTTCCGGGGTGCCCCGCCCACGGGAAGCGCCTCCCCGCGATGACCGCGGACCTTCTGGATCCGGTAGGCGAGCACCCGGCGGCGAGGCGAGAGCAGGGCCCAGACCGCGACAGTCGCGGTCGCGGCGTACCACTCCAGCCACCCGCGCCGGCTCTTGCGCCCGTGCGCGAGCGTCGAGTAGTGCCCGAACACGACGAGCCTTCCGCCGGGCCGCAGCGCCCGGAAGGAGCGCAGGGACAGCACGCCCCCGAGCCCGTCGAGCACGACGTCCACGCCTTTCCCCGGCAAGGCGCGCACCCGTGCCACGAAGTCCTCGGTGCGGTAGTCGATCGCCACCGCGCCGAGCCGCTCGACCGCGGCGCGGTCACGTGCCGAGGCGGTTCCGTAGAGGTGCAGCCCGGCCAGCGCGCCGAGCTCCAGGACGGCGGTGCCCACCCGGCCCGCCGCGCCGTGCACCAGGACCGACTCCCCGCGCTCCACCCTCGCCACGCGGTGAAGCAGCTGGTAGGCCGTCATGTAGGGGAACACCAGGCTCACCACCTCGGCCGGGTCGAGGTCCTCGGGCACGTCGAAGGCGTCCGCCTCAGGCAGGCAGACGCGCTCGGCGTTGGCGCCCCACACCGTCAGCGCACCGACCCGGTCGCCCTCCTTCAGTCTCGAGCAGCCCGGTCCCAGCTCGTCGACGACGCCGACGAGCTCGTAGCCGGGTGTGAAGGGCGGCTTCGGCACATGGAGGTAGGTCCCGGCGCGCAGCAGCGAGTCGGTGAACGACACGCCCGAAGCCAGGACCCTGACGCGGACCTCGCCGGGACCCGGGTGGGGATCCTCCTCGTCCACCACCCGCAGCACCTCGGGCCCGCCGTAGTGGTCGACGACCACACGCTTCATGGCCTCAACCTACGCAGGCCGCACCGGCGCGGTAGGGCCGTTCTGCCGGTGCGGCCGGGTCGTCCGACACCCGGGCTACCGAGGTCATCCGACGAGGCTGCGCTCAGCGCTGGTCGTCGTCAGCGGGAGGGATGTTCCCGTTGAGGTGGAAGACGTTCTCGGGGTCGTAGGTCGCCTTGATCGCGCGCAGCCGCTCGTACTTCTCGGGGCCGTAGCTGTTGCGCAGCTGGCCGCGGCTGAACTCGTACTCGCCGTTGACGTAGGTTCCGAGGCCCGTCGCGTGCGGCAGCAGGGCCGCCCAGAACGACCTCGTCCAGTCCCGGTCCGCCTCGAACATCGGGACGTTGTCGGCGAGCGCGATGAGGAACACGACGTACCGGGGTGTCCGGCCGCCGCCGAAGGCGGTGTCGTCCTCCCCCACCTCGCAGTAGGCGCCGTCCAGGCGGTAGACGAACGTCGCCGTCCTCGGTGACGCCTTGCGGGGCTGGTACGCGGTCACGACCTCGATCACGTCGTCCGAGAGGTCCTCGACGTAGACGGACTTGTCGTAGGCGTGGAAGCCGAACGCGTTCGCCTCGTCGAACATCTGCTGGAGCTGGGCGTACGGCACCTGGGTGACCATCTCGAACAGGGGCGGCAGCTCGGTCCGGATCCGCTCGACGACCGCCGCCTGCGGCTCCGCGGCCCCGAACCCGCCGACGAGCAGCGCGTACCCGGCCCGGAACCAGTGCTCCTGCGGCACGAAGGGCTCGGGTGGCGCGTTGATGCCGGCGACGATGATGTTCACGTCCCTGGACAGGTCCGCGAACAGGTCCCTGGCCAGCCGGAACATCTCTGCGCCCTGCTCGAGCGGCCAGAAGAACAGTCCGAAGTCCACCAGCGGACCCACCGGGTGCAGGAGGAACTCGAACTCGGTGACCACCCCGAAGTTGCCGCCGCCGCCGCGCAGCGCCCAGAACAGCTCGGGGCTCTCGTCCCGCGACGCACGCAGGACGCGGCCGTCGGCCACCACCACCTCGGCCGACAGCAGGTTGTCGATCGACAACCCGTGCTTGCGGGTCAGCCAGCCCATGCCGCCGCCCAGCGTGAGGCCTCCCACGCCGGTGTGCCCGACGATGCCGCCAGGCGTGGCGAGCGCGTGCTTCTGCGTGGCCGTGTCCCGCTCGGCGAGGGTCGCCCCGCCGCCGACCACACAGCGACGACCGCCCGGGTCGACCCGCACGTCCCGCATCCGGCTGAGGTCGATCATCAGCCCGCCCTCGGTCACGGCGGCTCCCGAGGCACCGTGCGCGCCGCCCCGGACCGCCACCTCGAGGCCGTGCTCGCGGGCGAAGCCGATCGCGACGCTGACGTCGGCGGCCTGGACCGGCCGGACGACGACCGCAGGGCGTCTGTCGATCCCGCCGTTCCACAGCGTGCGTGCCTCGTCGTATCCGGGGTCCCGCCCGACGAGGACCTCACCGACGACGGCCGCCCGCAGGGACTCGACGTCTCGGACCATCACCTGTGACATGGGACCGCCTCCGGTGCCGGGCTCGTGGGAAGTCCGCCACGTCCGTGGCGGCTGCCCGACGTTCATCCACCGACCCTTCTCGCCGCGTCCGGCCGCGGCAATGACACATCGGGGCCGTTCCCACCGTGGACGGACCACCGAGGCCGGCCCGACGGACCGGTGCGTGGTCGTGGCCACCACGATGTGATACGCCCGCGTACCTTTGTGATCCGGCGGGGCGATTACGTCCACGAGTGCACGTTGCCGGGGGGCA
>DASTGV010000110.1:0-8116 GCA_035718765.1 Nocardioidaceae bacterium | reverse complement strand
GACGATCCACTCCTCGGGGGTGGTCTGCAGCTTGCCGCCGAAGCCGCCGCCCACGTCGGGTGCGATCACCCGGATCTTGGACTCGGGCACGCCGGTGGTGGCGGCCAGCGCGAACCGCAGGATGTGCGGGATCTGGGTCGCGGACCACATGGTGAGCTGCTCGCCGGTGGGGTCGACCACGACCGAGCGCGGCTCCATGAAGGCCGGGATCAGCCGCTGCTGGCGGAACTCCCGCTCGATCACGATGCCGTCGGCGCGGGCCTCCGAGATGGCCGCCTCGACGTCACCGCCGGTGCCGGCCTGGCCGGAGTCGAAGACCCACAGCGCCGACTTGTTGGTGCCCAGCTCGGGGTGCGCGAGGACCTTGTCCTCGGCGGCCTCCTTGAGGTCCAGCGCGGCCGGCAGCTCCTCGTAGTCGACGTCGACGAGCTCGGCGGCGTCGCGCGCCTCGGCGGCGCTGCGCGCGACCACGACCGCGACGACCTCACCGGCGAACGCGACCCGGTCCGCCGGCATCGGCACGTGGGTGGGGGCCACCTGGTCCGGCGTGATCGGCCAGGCGTTGATGTTCACGCCCTGGCTCTCGCCGAGGTCGGCGCCGGTGAGCACGGCCACGACGTTCGGGGCCGTCTTCGCCTCGCTGGTGTCGATGTTGGTGATCTTGGCGTGGGCGAAGGGGCTGCGCACCATCGCCACGTGCAGCATGCCGGTGAGCTGGATGTTGTCGGTCCAGCGGGTGCGGCCGGTGATCAGCCGCTGGTCCTCCTTGCGGCGCCGGTCGCGGCCGATCTCGGGGCTGGCGGTGGCGGGTGCGTCCTCGGTGACGGTCACGACGCGCTCCCTTCGAGGGAGGCGGGCTTGGCCTCCTGGCCGGAGGCGACCTGCACGGCCCGCACGATGTTGTGGTAGCCGGTGCACCGGCACAGGTTGCCCTCGAGGCCGGCCCGGATCTCCTCCTCGGACGGCTTCGGGTTGTCGTTGAGCACGTCGATCGCCTGCATGATCATGCCCGGCGTGCAGTAGCCGCACTGCAGGGCGTGACACTCGTGGAAGGCGGCCTGCATCGGGTGCAGCTGGCCGTCCTTCTCGAGGCCCTCGATGGTGGTGATGTCGCCTCCGTCGGCCTGGACGGCCAGGACGTTGCAGGACTTCACGCTGTGACCGTCGAGGTGGACGGTGCAGGCACCGCAGTTGCTGGTGTCGCAACCGACGACGGTGCCGGTCTTGCCGAGACGTTCGCGCAGGTAGTGGACGAGCAGCATGCGGGGTTCGACGTCGTCGGAGTACGACGCTCCGTCGACGGTGACACTGATCCGGGTCATCGACATCTCCTGGGGCCCGCTGGGGCATCGTGAGTGCAGTTGAGCCGATCGTTGCGGCTTTGACGACATGAGACAAGGGTCACGGCGGCCAGAATCGACGACCTCTCCGAACGGGCAGGTGAGGCGTCTTCCCAGGTGGGGAGGCCCGTGCCGGCCGCGGCCCGGCGACGGGGTCAGTGGTGGATGCGGCCCTCGGTGGCGGCCAGCCGCTCGCCCTTGCCGCCCCACCGCAGCGCGATGATCTCGGCAGCGATACTGACCGCGGTCTCCTCCGGTGTGCGTGCGCCGAGGTCGAGCCCGACCGGCGAGGAGAGCCGGGCCAGCTCGTCGTCGGTGAGGCCGGCCTCCTTCAGCCGGGCCATCCGGTCCTCGTGCGTACGCCGCGAGCCCATCGCTCCGACGTACGCGACCTGCTGCCCCTCGGGCAGCCGCAGCGCCACCTCGAGCAGGGGCACGTCGAACTTGGGGTCGTGGGTGAGCACGCAGAGCACCGTGCGCTGGTCGATGCGGCCGGCCTCGACCTCCTCGCGGAGGTACTTGTGCGGCCACTTCACGACCACCTCGTCCGCGGACGGGAAGCGCGAGTTCGTCGCGAACACCGGCCGGGCGTCGCAGACCGTCACCTTGTAGCCGAGGAAGTTGCCCATCCGCGCGACGGCCGCGGCGAAGTCGATGGCCCCGAACACCAGCATCCGCGGCGCCGGCGCGAACGACCACACGAAGACCCGCATGCCCTCGCCGCGGCGCTCGCCGTCGGGGCCGTAGCCCAGGGTCTGGTTGTGCCCGGAGGCGAGCAGCCCGAGGGCGTCGTCGGTGACCGCGGCGTCGGCGCGCGCCGAGCCGAGCGAGCCGGAGCACTCACCGCCGTCGGGACGTACGACGAGCCGGCGACCGACCCACGCGGGGTCCGGGTGCTCGACGACGGTGGCCACCGCCACCGGACGACCGGCCTCGACGTCGTCGGCGATCGCGCCCAGCTCGGGGAAGGTCTCCTGGTCGACCTTCTCGACGTACACGTCGAGGATGCCGCCGCAGGTCAGCCCGACCGCGAACGCGTCGTCGTCGCTGACGCCGTAGCGCTGCAGGACGGGCGCGCCGGAGCCGACGACGCTCTGCGCGAGCTCGTAGACCGCGCCCTCCACGCAGCCGCCGGAGACCGAGCCGACCGCCTCGCCGGACGGGCCGACGAGCATCGAGGCGCCCGGCGGCCGCGGGGCCGAGCGGAAGGTCGCGACGACGGTGCCGACGCCGGTGGTGCGGCCGTCGCGCCACCACCGCATCAGCTCGGGGAGCACCTCACGCATCCGCGACCACCTCGATCAGGTCCTCGAACGTGGCCAGGGAGTGGCCGGCCACGAGATCGTCAACGTAGGGAAGGGCGGCGACGATTCCCTGCTGCACCGGCAGGTACCCGTGCTTGCCGACGTGCGGGTTCACCCAGACGACCCGGTGCGCGAGGGCGTGCAGCCGGCGCATCTGCTCGCCGAGCAGGCCCGCGTCCCCGCGCTCCCAGCCGTCGCTGAACACCACCACGACCGCGCCGCGGGCCAGGCCGCGCTGCCCCCAGCGGTCCAGGAACATCCGCAGCGTCTCGCCGAGCCGGGTGCCGCCCGACCAGTCGGGGACGGTCTCGCCGGCGGCGACGATCGCCCGCTCGGGGTCGCGCATCCGCATCGCGCGGGTGACCCGGGTGAGCCGGGTGCCGACCGTGAAGACCTCGACCCGGGGCACCCCGCGCGTGCGGGAGTCGACCTTCGGGTGGCTGAACCGGTGCGCGAGCCGGAGCAGCGCGTCGGCGTAGGAGCTCATCGAGCCGGACACGTCGAGCAGCAGCACCACCCGCCGGGGACGCTGCGCCGGCCGGCGCCACGCGACCTCGCCCGGCTCGCCCATCCGCTTCAGCATCTGCCGCAGGGTCCGTGCCGCGTCGACGTCGCCGCGGTGCCACGGGGTACGACGGTGCGCGGGCCGTCGCGGGGCCCGGGGCCGCAGCGTCTCGAACATCGCGGCCAGCCGGGCCTTGTCGCCCGCGGACAGGTCGGCGATGTCGCGGTGCCGGAGCACCTCGGCCTCGCTGGCCATCGCGTTCAGGGTCTCCTCGTCGGTGTCCACCTCGCCGGCCCCGTCGCCCTCGTCGAGGGAGGCCTGCACGGTGCGCCGCTCGTCCTTCTGGTTGCGGGGTGAGGGCCGGTCGCCGCTGAGGAACCAGGCCGTGAACACCTGGTCGTAGCGGTCCAGGTCGTCCGGGCCGGAGCAGAGCGTCGCGCGACCCGCCCAGTAGGTCGCGCGCTGGTCGTCGAGGCCGACCAGGGCGACCGCCTCGAGGTAGGAGCGGGTCCGGTCCTGGGTGACCGGGACCCCGGCGGCGCGCAGCGCCCGGGCGAAGCCGAGCAGCAGCTCGTCCGCGTCGTGCCGCAACGGCGCCTGGCTCTGGGTCATCAGAGGGTCAGCCCGCCAGCATCCGGTCCAGCGCCTGACGGACCCGCTGGGCGTCCTCGCGGTACTTCACGACGGCGCCGAGCGTCTTCGCGGCGCTCTCGACGTCGAGCTCCCGGGTGCCCAGCGACTCCAGGGCGCGTGCCCAGTCGAGAGTCTCGGCCACGCCCGGCGGCTTGAGCAGCCCCTCCGCGGTCCGCAGCCGCTGCACCAGCGTGACCACCTGGCGGGCCAGGGCCTCGCTGACCTCGGGGGCGCGGGTCCGCACGATCGCGATCTCGCGGTCGAGGCCGGGGTGCTCGACCCAGTGGTAGAGGCAGCGGCGCTTGAGCGCGTCGTGGACCTCACGGGTGCGGTTGGAGGTGAGCACCACGACCGGGGGCGTGGCGGCGGTGACGGTGCCGAGCTCGGGGATGGTGACCTGGTAGGTCGAGAGCACCTCGAGCAGGAACGCCTCGAACTCGTCGTCGGCCCGGTCGATCTCGTCCACGAGCAGCACGGCCGGGCTCTCCCGCAGCGCCCGCAGCACCGGGCGCGCGAGCAGGAACCGCTCGTCGAACAGCGACTCCTCCGCCGCGTCCGCGTCGGTCACCGCACCACCGCCCGCGGCCTCCAGCGCCCGCAGGTGCAGGATCTGCCGCGGGAAGTCCCAGTCGTAGAGCGCCTGGCCGGCGTCGATGCCCTCGTAGCACTGCAACCGGATCAGCGGCAGCTCGAGCGCCTCGGCGAACGCCTCGGCCAGCGCGGTCTTGCCGGTGCCCGGCTCGCCCTCGAGGAGCAGCGGCCGGTGCATCGACAAGGCCAGGAAGCCGATCGTGGCCAGCGACTCGTCGCAGAGGTAGCCGGTGTCACCGAGCCGCTTGGCCAGGTCGTCGGGCGAGCCGATGGTGGTCGGGTGCATGTCACCAAGCATTCACCACGGTCCAACCCCCGTCGACGCACCGTTCGGACAGGTCGTCTCCCGTCAGGCTTGCTCCAGGTCCTCCGGGCGGTCGACGTCGCGACCGGTGGCGAGGTCGCCGCACTCGCAGGCGACCGGCTCGTGCGCGGCCAGGTAGGTGCGGGCCCCGTGGTCGCCCTCGGCGGTGGCCACGACGCCGTCCCAGTGGTCGCGGCCGAGCAGCACGGGGTGGCCGGGGCGTCCGTCGTACGTCGCCCGGACGAGTGCCGTGGGGCCGGAGGCGGTGCCGAGGACCCGCCGCAGCACCACCTCGTCGAGGTCGGGCAGGTCCACCAGCGTCACCAGCGCCGCGTCGCCGGGACCGGCGGCCAGCGCGGTGAGGCCGGTGCGCAGCGACGCTCCCATCCCCTCGGCCCAGTCGTCCGCGACCACCACGTCGACGGCCGGGTCGTCGCCCCAGCCGGCCTCGTCGAGCAGCGCACGTGCCTCGTCGGCACCGGCCCCCAGCACGACCGTGACGGTGTCGCAGCCCTCGAGCAGCAGGCCCACCGCGCGGTCGAGGAAGGGCACGCCGCGCGCGTCGCGCAGCAGCGCCTTGGGCCGGCCCATCCGGCGGCCGGCCCCGGCGGCGAGGAGCAGCCCGGCGACGCTCATGCGTCGGTGACCGTCTCCATGTCGCGCATCGCGCGCAGCACGTTGCCGGACCCGAGCGCACGGAGGTCCTCCTCCGACCAGCCCCGGCTCCGGAGCTCGTCGAAGAGCCGGGGGTAGCCGGCCACGTCCTCGAGCCCGGCCGGGAAGGTGACGGACCCGTCGTAGTCGCCGCCGATCCCGACGTGCTCGACCCCGGCGACGTCCCGGACGTGCTCGACGTGGTCGGCGACCACCGAGACCCCCGGCATCGGGGGCGCGAGCGGCAGCCGCTCCCGCAGCACCGGGTCGACGTCCTCGAAGCGGCGCGGGTCTCCCCCGCGCCCACGGACCACGTCCAGGCTGTCGAAGAACCAGTCGGCGTGCGCCTGGTCCACGAAGGGCGGCACGAAGGTCACCATGCAGACGCCGCCGTTCATGGCCAGCCGGCCGAGCACGTCGTCGGGCACGTTGCGCGGGTGCTTGCAGACCTCGAAGGCCGAGCTGTGGCTGAAGATCACGGGCGCCGTGCTCACGTCGAGGGCGTCGCGCATCACGTCCGCCGACACGTGCGAGAGGTCCACGAACATGCCGATCCGGTTCATCTCGCGGACCACGTCGCGGCCGAAGTCGGACAGTCCGCCGAGCACCGGCTCGTCGGTCGCCGAGTCCGCCCAGGGGACGTTCTCGTTGTGGGTCAGGGTCATGTAGCGGACCCCGAGGGCGTGCATCATCCGCAGCGTGCCCAGCGAGGAGTTGATCGAGTGGCCGCCCTCCATGCCCATCAGCGAGGCGATCCGTCCGCCCGCCGTCGCGGCGTCGACCTCGTCCGCCGTACGGCAGAGGGCCAGGTCGTCGGGGAACGCCCGCACGAGCCGGTGCACGAAGTCGACCTGCTCGAGCGTGGCGGTGACGGCTGCGTCGCCGGCGAGCGCGCAGGGCACGAACACCGACCAGAACTGGCCGGTGACGCCGCCGGCCCGCAGCCGGGGCAGGTCCGTGTGCACGGCCGGCTCGCCGCCGGCGAGGTCGACCTGGCCGAGGTCGTAGCCGCAGTGCTCGCGCAGCGCCCACGGCAGGTCGTTGTGCCCGTCCAGGACGGGGACCCGGGGTGCCGTCATCGGGCGGGGGTCACGGGCGCGTTGGGACGCGCGAGTGGCACCCAGAGGGTGAACCGGTCGGCACGGTAGGTGGAGCGCGAGACCTCGACGGCGATGTTGCCGGCGAACGCGCGCCGGGCGATGCGCAGCACCGGCGTGCCCTCGGTGATGCCGAGCAGGTCGGCCTCCTCGCGCCGGGCCATCGCGGCGTCGACGGAGTCCTCGCCCCAGGTCGGCATCAGGTCCCGGCGGTGCAGCTCCTGGTAGAGGCTGGCGGGCAGCGGCTGGTCGAGGAACTTCGGCACGATGCTGTCCGCGAGGTACGCGTCCTCGAGGCACATCGGCGTCCCGTCGGCGAGCCGCAGCCGCTGCCAGTGCACGACCTTGTCGCCCTCCTCGATCTCCAGCGCCCGGGCCACGCCGGGACCGGCGGACTCCATCCGCGCGAGCAGCGTGCGGGAGTCGGGCTTCATCCCCCGCCGGCCCATCTCCTCGGTGTAGCTGGACAGCCGGACCTGGACGTCGATCTTGGCGCGGGCGACGAAGGTGCCGCGGCCGGGGACGCGCTCCAGCAGGCCCTCGGCGACGAGCGCGTCGAGGGCCTGGCGGACGGTCATGCGCGCGACGCCGAAGTGGTGCACCAGCTCGCGCTCGGAAGGGGCCGGGCTGCCGGGCTCGGCTCCCTGGATCAGGCCCCGGACGTACTCACGCACCTGCACGTGCTTGTGCACCGTCGGACGCGAGCGGTCGGATGTCATCACGTCACCCATTGCACCTCCCTCGAGCCCCCTCCGACCTCACCATAGCCGTTCGGGAGGGTGGTGTGGCCGGCACCACATCCGGGACCCGGCTCAGGCGGTGGCGATGGCGCGCAGCACGTCGAGGCGGGCGGCACGGCGGGCCGGTACGGCGGCCGCGAGCACCCCGCACAGGGCGGCGCCCGCCACCACGACCACCAGCTGCACACCCGGCACAGAGGTCACCTCCAGCCCCTCGTCTCGCAGGCTGGCCATCAGCGCGACACCGAAGACCAGGCCCATCGCGACACCGAGCAGGGCACCGAAGACCGCGATCACCACGGCCTCCAGCCGCACCATCCGGCGCAGCTGCCCGCGGCTGAGGCCGATCGCCCGGAGCAGCCCGACCTCGCGGGTCCGCTCGATGACCGAGAGCGCCAGGGTGTTGACGATGCCCAGCACGGCGATCACCAGGGCGAGCGCGAGCAGCGCGTAGACCATGACGAGCAGCTGGTCGAACTGGGCCCGCTGCTCGGCGGCGAACCCGTCCTGGTCCTTGACCGTCACCGTGGGCAGGTTGCCGGTGGCCTTCTCGACCCGGTCCTTGAGGACCGCCGTGGACGTGCCCGGCGTCTTGTCCACGAACAGGAAGTTGTCGGCCGGCTGGTAGCCCGCCGCGAGCAGCGAGGACGGCGTCACGGTGAAGGGGTAGCCCAGCACGGGGTTCCCGTCCGCCACGATCCCCGCGACCGTGAAGCTGCGGGTGCCGTCCGGCATGCCCAGCCGCACGGTGTCGCCGAGGCTGAGGTGGTCGGCGGTGGCGCGCTTCTGGCTGACCAGGACGGTGCCGTCGCGCAGGTCCCCCGGCTTGCCCTCGACCATGGTGACGCGCACCGAGCGCACCAGGCTCGCGGGGTCGACGGCGGTGACGCCCTGCTCCTTGCCGTCGATCCTCGGCCGTTCGAACCGGACCCGGGTCACCGACGCGAC
>DASTGV010000109.1:0-4987 GCA_035718765.1 Nocardioidaceae bacterium | reverse complement strand
CGCCTCGTCGTACAGGCGGTCCCAGGTGGCGCGGGGCGTGCCGTGCACGTCGACGCGCCGGATCACCCCGACCCCGGTGCGGGTCAGGCCCCAGTGGTCGAGCACGGCCACGCCGGGGCCGCCCTCCCAGGCGCCGGCGTGCACGCGGGAGCGGCCCTGCTCCCGGGCGAAGCCGACCGCGTGCTCCCACAGGTCGCGGCCCAGCCCGTGGCCGCGGGCGTCGGGGTGCACCCGGACCCGGACCGAGGCGCTGTCGGTGTTGTCGCGCCAGGGCAGGTCGGCGGTGGCCTCGGCCACCGGTCGGTCGCCGTCGAAGGCCACGAACATCGCGTCGACGGGCCGGGAGTCGGTGCCGCGCTGACGCGAGGTCAGCAGGTCCGGTCCGGTCTTCGGCTGGAACGGCAGGCCGTCCGCGCGCTCGCAGGCGGTGAAGACCTCGGCGAGGGCGTCGGCGAGGTCGAGGTCCAGCTCGAGGGGGTCGACGCGGGCGATGCGGGTGCTCACCGGCGTCATTGAACCCCACCGGTGCGGGGGGGCGACCGGCGGTTGACGAGGTACACGCCGAGGATGACCAGCGCGGCGCCGACGAGCAGCGAGAGGCCCAGCTTCTCGCCGAGGAACGTGGCGCCGATGACCAGCGAGACGAGCGGGACGAAGAAGATGTACGCCGCGGCCCGGCCCGCCTCCCCGGCGGAGACCAGCTCGAACCACAGCGACCACGAGAGGGCCGTCCCGACCAGGGCCGCCCAGGCGAGGGCCACCACGAACTCGCCCGACCAGGTGATGTCGGTGCCCTCCACGGCGGCGCCGGCGGCCGTCATGATCACGCCTCCCACCAGGAACGGGAGACCGACGCCCCACCAGGCGTCGATCCGGCCGGCGTACCGCTTGAACGCGATGGTGCCCAGCGACCAGACGAGCGCACCCACGACGGCGTACCCGACGCCGAGCAGCGACGCGTGCCCGCGGAACGCGCCCGCGCTGACCACGACGATCCCGGCGAACCCGAGCAGCAGGCCGGTGATCTTGCGGGCGGTCAGCGACTCACCGAGCAGCGGCGCGGCGAGCACGCCGGTGAGCACGGGCTGGAGGTAGATCAGCACCGCGGCCAGCCCGGACGGCAGCTCGAGGATGGCCAGGGTCTGCAGCGTGAAGAACAGCACCACGTTGAGCAGGGTGAGCACGGCGTACGCCGGCCAGGAGTCGCGCAGCGAGGGGCGTCCGGACCGGGCGAACGCGAGGACGACCATCACCGCGCCGCCGAGCACCGAGCGGATGCCGCCGAACAGGACCGGAGGGGCGCTCTCGAGACCGACCTTGACCGCCGCGAAGGTCGAGCCCCAGGCCAGCACGAGCAGGACCACCGCGGCGATCTGCAGGTTGCGCGCCCGGTCCGTCACCCGGCCATGGTCTCAGGCTGCGGCCGGGCCGGCCGTCGTCCGGGTCCTGGAAGCCGTGTGCACGCGCGTCGTACCCGGGGCTATGGTGGACGCCTGATGACGCGCCAGCTGTGGATGAGCCTCCTCCTTCGCTGCCGCAGCGAGGTTCACTGACCCGGACCTCCTCGCTGCGGGGTTCGGTGTTGCTCCGGGACCTCCCCTTCGACAGCGAGAGACTGGCATGACCCTCCACCGCGACACCCACCAGCAGCAGCCCAGCGCGATGCCGTACCACCGGTACCGCGCGTTCCCCCCGGTCGACCTGCCCGACCGCACCTGGCCGAACGCCACCGTCACCAAGGCGCCGCGCTGGCTGTCCACCGACCTGCGCGACGGCAACCAGGCGCTGATCGACCCGATGACGCCGACCCGCAAGATGGCGATGTTCGAGCTCCTGGTCCGGATGGGCTACAAGGAGATCGAGGTCGGCTTCCCGTCCGCGTCCGAGACCGACTTCTCCTTCGTCCGGCAGCTCATCGAGCAGGACAAGGTGCCCGACGACGTGACCATCTCGGTGCTGACCCAGGCCCGGGAGGACCTGATCGAGCGCTCGGTGCAGAGCCTGGTCGGCATCCCGAAGGCGAACATCCACCTCTACAACGCGCTGGCGCCGCTGTTCCGCCGCGTGGTGTTCCACGCCGGCAAGGACGAGATCCGCAACATCGCCGTGCGCGGCACCGAGATGGTGATGAAGTTCGCCGACTCCTACCTCGACACGACGGTCATCGGCTACGAGTACTCGCCGGAGATCTTCACCGGCACCGAGCTGCCGTTCTCCGTCGACGTGTGCGAGGCGGTCTCCGACGTCTGGCAGCCCGAGGACGGCCGCGAGATCATCCTCAACCTGCCGGCCACCGTCGAGATGGCGACCCCGAACGTGTACGCCGACCAGATCGAGTGGTTCTCCCGGCAGCTGACCCGTCGCGAGAACACCACGATCTCGCTGCACCCCCACAACGACCGGGGTACGGCGGTCGCGGCCACCGAGCTGGCGATGATGGCCGGTGCCGACCGGGTCGAGGGCTGCCTGTTCGGGCACGGTGAGCGCACCGGCAACGTCGACCTGGTGACCCTGGGGATGAACCTGTTCTCCCAGGGCATCGACCCGCAGATCGACTTCTCCGACATCGACGAGATCCGTCGCACGGTGGAGTACTGCACCCAGCTGCCGGTCCACCCGCGCCACCCCTACGCGGGTGACCTGGTCTACACCGCGTTCAGCGGGTCCCACCAGGACGCGATCAAGAAGGGCCTGGAGGCGCTCGACGTGGCCGCCTCCGAGGCCGGCCGTCCGGTGGCCGAGATGCCGTGGGAGGCGCCCTACCTGCCGATCGACCCGCACGACGTCGGCCGCACCTACGAGGCGGTCATCCGGGTGAACAGCCAGTCCGGCAAGGGCGGCGTGGCCTACATCCTCAAGAGCGAGCACAAGCTCGACCTGCCGCGGCGGCTGCAGATCGAGTTCAGCCGGGCCGTGCAGCGGCACACCGACGACGAGGGCGGCGAGATGTCGCCGACGGAGATCTGGGACGCGTTCCGCGCGGAGTACCTCGACCGGGACATGCCGCTGAAGCTGAACTCCGTGCACACCTCCAGCGCGGCGGGGGAGAAGGACGCCCTCGCGGTCAACGTGTACGTCGACGGGGAGCTGCGCAGCCTGACCGGCTCCGGCAACGGCCCGATCGCGGCGTTCGTGAACGCGCTCGGCGAGCTGGCCGACGACGAGGTCGCCAAGGGCAGCGTGCTGTTCGAGAACCGCAACGACATCCGGGTGCTCGACTACCACGAGCACGCGCTGTCCTCCGGCGGTGACGCCCTCGCCGCGGCGTACGTCGAGTGCGCGGTCGGCGACCAGATCCTCTGGGGCGTGGGTGTCGACGCGAACATCGTCACCGCCTCGCTCAAGGCCGTGATCTCCGCCGTCAACCGGGCCTGACGCCGACCCGTCAGCCGGTAGGCAGTCTCACCGGCGTGTCGCACACCAAGTGACGGGTCGGCGGACGGGTCGGCGGCGGCGCGGACCCGGTCGTAGGGTGGCCGACATGACCGACCCCCACGACTTCCTCGCCGTCGACGGGCTGCTGTCCGACGAGGACCGCGCGATCCGGGACACCGTGCGCGCGTTCGCCGACAAGGAGCTCGCCCCGCACGTCGCGGACTGGTACGAGCAGGGCACGCTGCCCGACGACCTCGGGCCGAAGCTGGGGGAGCTCGGCGTGCTCGGCATGCACCTGGAGGGCTACGGCTGTGCGGGCACGAGCGCGACGGCGTACGGCGTGGCCTGCCGCGAGCTCGAGGCCGTCGACTCGGGACTGCGCAGCTTCGTGTCCGTGCAGGGGTCGCTCGCGATGTACGCCATCCACCGGTGGGGCACCGACGCCCACAAGGACGAGTGGCTGCCGCGGATGGCGACGGGGGAGGTGCTCGGCTGCTTCGGGCTGACCGAGCCCGACGCCGGCAGCGACCCCGCCTCCATGCGCACCCGGGCCAAGCGGGACGGCGACGACTGGGTGCTCAACGGCAGCAAGATGTGGATCACCAACGGCACTCTCGCGGCCGTCGCGGTGGTCTGGGCGCAGACCGAGGACGGGATCCGCGGCTTCGTCGTCCCGACCGACACCCCCGGCTTCGCCGCGACCAAGATCCAGCGGAAGCTGTCGCTGCGCGCCTCGGTCACCGCGGAGCTCAGCTTCGACGACCTGAGGCTGCCCGGCGACGCGGTGTTCCCGGAGGTCCGGGGCCTCAAGGGTCCGCTGTCGTGCCTCAACGAGGCGCGCTACGGCATCCTCTGGGGTGCGGTCGGCGCGGCCCGCGCGTGCTTCGAGGAGGCGCTGGCCTACTCGCTGGAGCGGACCCAGTTCGGGCAGCCGCTGGCGGCGTTCCAGCTGTCGCAGAAGAAGCTCGCCGAGATGGTGATCGCGGTCAACAACGCGTCGCTGGCCGCGGTGCAGATCGGCCGCCTCAAGGACGCCGGCACCCTCGACCCGGCGCAGGTGTCCTACGGCAAGCTCGGCAACGTGCGCGCGGCCGTCGAGGTGGCCCGCACCGCGCGGACCATGCTCGGCGGCGCCGGCATCACGCTGGACCACTCCGTGATGCGGCACATGAACAACCTCGAGACGGTGATGACCTACGAGGGCACCGAGGAGATGCACACGCTCTCGATCGGCGCCGCGCTCACCGGGCACCGCGCCTTCCGTTAGCGGTCACCGGGCCGCCGCGGTCCCGCTGCGTCACCGGTTTGGCGGTTCCCCCGGGGGGTACCTCCGGGCATGCGGATCGGCAGCGTGATCATCGTCATCTGGCTCGTGATCGGACTCCTCGCGGCGGCGCAGCGGGGCTACTTCCAGGGCGGCAGCGCCAACTGCGCCAAGACCGGCACGGTCGTGGTCACGGTGGTGGCGGGTCCGCTCAACTACCTGGGCGCCAACCCGAAGGTGCACTGCAAGGTGCCGCAGCCGTCGAAGTAGCCAGCACCATCCGCTCGACGAGCTCCTCCGAGCCCTCGCGCAGCGGCCGGGTCTCCCCGGTGGCCGCGAACCCGAACA
>DASTGV010000108.1:0-7796 GCA_035718765.1 Nocardioidaceae bacterium | reverse complement strand
ACCCACGCGGTCAGCGCCAGTCCCACCCCGAGAAGCAGCACTCCCGGCACCACCAGCCCGGGCATTCCCGCCCAGTTGCCGTCGATGGCTGTGGAGACCACCCCGGCGGCAGCCAGGAGCGAGACCCCGGCCGCGCCGACGAGCCCGGCCGCCACGCCGACCCGGCCGAGCCCCCTGGAGCGGTGGGCGAGGAGCAGAAGCCCGACGCAGCTGACCACGAGCATGACCCCGGCCACCGCCACCAGCGCCACACCGGCCGGCAAGGCGCCGCGCAGCGGGCGTCCCCCGCACGTGTCGCCGATGCAGCCCTGCGGCAGGCTGTTGTGGACGAAGCAGGCGGTCGTCCAGGCGGGTCCGCCGAGCACGGAACAGATGCCGGTCATCTCGCCCCCGCGGCCTCGTCGTCTCCTGGCCGCACTGGCTGGCGAGGAAGCCTCCGACGTCGTCATCACAGCGCCCGGGCCAGCTGCGGGCGCGGCGCCGGCGCTCCGCCGGGCCGGGTCTGCACCGCACGCGCCAGGTCGCGGAAGAAGCAGCCCGTGATGTGGCCGCCGGCGAGCATGAGGGGTGCCCGGCCGACCCGCGAGACCAGCCCGGTCACGCGAGCGCGGGCGTCGTAGACCAGGGCGGTGGTCCGCGGCGCGAGCCCCTCGTCCAGCCGCACGCCCAGCTCCAGGTCGAGGGTCCCCCACCGGCCGCGACCAGCCACGGAGACGGCGAGCTCCGACCCCGGGCAGGTGTCCTCGATGACGAAGGTGCCGTGGTAGGTGTCGGCCAGCCGGCCCACGCGCGCGGCCAAGGTGGCCGAGTACCTCCCGGCGCCGAGCGGGCTGAGTCGCTCGCACCCGGGAATGACGGCGTGCAGGACCTCCCGGTCGTGCAGTGCCGTCCACACCTGCCCGGCGGAAGCCGGCACCTGCCGTACGTCGGTGAACCGCATCCGTCCGCACCTCCCTTGGCTCTCCAGTGCTTCAGGAGACGATGGCGGGACCCCTGATACATGGCATGCACCGGCCCGGATCGGCGGCGGACGCGCTGCGCTGCTCTCCCGGGCTAGGGGCCGCCGGTCGTGCTCACGCTCGGAGCGTAGGGGCGACACCGGACGCGGCGGGCCGGGTGGCCCGGGTTTGTCATCGCGCGTCCTCCGGCAGGAGCAGCCGCCCGCGCGTCACCACGAGCAACGCGGCCGCCATGGCCACCGTGAGTCCGGTGGCGACCCAGAGCATCCGGTGCTCGGGCCCCACCACCCCGACGTAGGAGTAGCAGGCGTCGAACGACGCGTGGAACACCGCCGCCACGAAGACGCTGCCCCGGGCGGCGTTGACCAGGCCCGTGACGAGCACGCTGGTGGCCACGATGAGCACGAGGAAGGGGACGAGCGGCAGGCCGCGGTCGTGCTCGCCCGGCACCGCCAGCAGCGGAAGGTGCCACACCGCCCACGCCGCACCCACGACCAGGGAGGCGGCCGCCGGACCCAACCGGCGCTGGACCCTCGGCAGCAGGGTGCCCCGCCACCCGGCCTCTTCGGTGAGCAGGAAGAGCCCCGTGCCGTAGGCCAGGTAGACCAGCGCGGCCGGCCACGACAGCAGCCGGCCGACGGGCACCTCCCCGCCCGTGCCCGCGACCACCGCGGCGGTCAGGAGGGAGACGACGGCCGGCAGGCCGAGCGCCACGCCGTACGTCCGGGCCGGCACGCACCAGCGGACCAGCCGACTGCCGAGGTCGCGCAGCCCGGCGCGGCCGGAGACGAGTCCGAGCGTGAGCAGCAGCACCGGGGTGATGCTCCACAGCGCCAGCCCCTGCGGGACGTGCCAGCCGATGACACCCCGGTCCTCGGCGATCCGGGAGAGCCAGACCGTCCACGGTCCCACCAGGACGGCGAGGACGAGGGCGGCCGTGCCCCACCACCCCGGCTCGGGAGCCGAGGTCGTGCTCGCAGCCGCCGCGCGCACCGTCGTGAGGAGCCGGTCCGGTGCCTCGCTCTTGCTGAGGTACGCGAACACCCGCGGGTCCGGGCTCCCGACCGGGTGGCCCGGCTCGTCGAAGCCGAGCACCACCAGCGGGGCCGCCCCGCCCAGCGTCCGCAGGCTGCCGGGCCGGCCGGTCCCGAGGTCGACCACGACGACGTCGGCCGCCTCGAGCGCGGTGCCGACCGGGTCGAGGACGGTGAGCCGGTCGTCGGAGGTGAGCAGGTGGTGCAGGCTGGTGCGGACCCGGCCGTCGGGGGAGACGACGGCCACCCGCGTGCCGCTCATGCGAGGCTCCCCGGCGCGACAGCGGTACGACGGGCGCGGGCACCGGCCACGAGCGCGGTGGCGGCGTACCGGACGACCACCATGGCCACGGCCATGAGCACGAACGCGGCGGTCCAGGCGTCTGCGCCGGTGATCTGGTGCCGCACCGAGAACTCGCCGACGGTGCGGGCACCGGTGTGGGTGGCCCACTCGGCGAACGCGACCCGGCCACCGATCACCGCGAGCCAGAGCAGGGCGAACCCCGCGCCCGCGGTGACGACGAGGCTGCCGTCCCGGCGGTGCACACGGGTCAGCCCGGCTGCCGCGAGCCCGAGCGCGGCCCCGACCGCGAGGCCGGTGAGCTCGAGGGCGGCGTCGTGACCGAGGGTGGGCACGTCGCGCAGGTAGGTCGCGGCGACGACGGCCACGACGAGGGCGGGCACGCCGAACGTGGCGCGGGTGACGGCCCGGGTCCCGAGGTTCCGGGTGAGCACCCACCACAGGAGGGCGAGGTTCAGGATCCACTGTGCGGTCGACATGGCGTGTCCTTCCCAGGGTCGGGTGCGCAGGTCAGGACCGGGCGCGACGGGAGCGGGCGACACGCGCCGCGCCGCCGCGCCGGCGCCGTTCCGCGTCGGTCACCCGACGGCTGATCTCGGTCTTGGCGACGAGCAGGTGCATCTGGTTCATGGCGGGCTCCCGGTCGGGTCTCGGTCTGGTGCACCCAGACTCGCCGGGGGAGGGGGCCCGCGCGTCGGCCCGACAGCCGACCACGACCGTGCGCTCCGGCCGAGGCGGGACCGGCCGAATGACGTAGGCGCCTCAGTGGTGCAGAGGCACCGTCAGCCGCACCTCGGTGCCGTGGCCGGGGCGCGAGACGACGTCCAGGACCCCGCGGACGGCCTCGGCGCGGTCGCGCATCGTGTGCAGCCCCAGGTGTCCCGGGTGCGGCACGGCGGGGTCGAAGCCGACGCCGTCGTCGACGACCCGCACCTCGAGGCCGACGTCCGGGAGCGTCGCCAGCCAGACGTCGAGACGGTGCGCCTCGGCGTGCCTCACGGCGTTGTGCAGCGCCTCGAGGACCAGCCGGTACACGTGCTCCTCGACCTTCGGTGGGATCGACAGCCGCTCGGCGGGGGCGTGCACCTCGACCGGCAGCTGCTCGCGGGCGGCCAGGGCTGCCGCCTGCTTGCCCAGGGCGCTGGCCAGCCCCTCCGCCTCCAGGGCGCCCGGGCGCAGCTCGAAGATCAGGGCGCGCATCTCGGCCAGCGCGGCCTGGGTGAGCGCGTGCAGCTGGTCGACCTCGACGGACACGGGGTGCTCGGCCGGCAGCCCGGCGGCCGCGAGGTGCCGTTGCGCGGTGCGGGCGTGCAGGGTCATCGAGAAGAGCGCCTGGCTCACGGAGTCGTGCAGGTCGCGGGCCAGCCGGTGCCGCTCGACGAGCGTGGCGTTCTGCTCGGCCGCATGGAAGAGCGTGCTGTTGCGGACGGCGACCGCGGCCTGGTCGGCCAGCGCGTTGAGGTAGCCGATGTCGTCGTCGGTGAGCTCCTGCCCGGCGGCGAGGTAGATGCCCACCTCGCCTAGCACGGCCCCCGACGCGACCAGCGGGATCAGGGCCATGTCCTGCCACGGGACGTCCGCCCGCAGGAACCCGTGGATCGGCGCGAGCGCGGGCTCGGCCAGGGCCTCGTCGCGGAACCCGCGGCGCACCACCAGGTCGTAGTCCGACGCCGCCACCGGGCGCATGCCACGCACGCGCCAGAGCTCCTCCAGGGCCGCCGCGAACCCGTCGCCGAGCACCTCGTCGGCGTAGGCGGTGGCGGGCCGGGAGTAGTCCTCCTCCCAGCAGACGATCGAGCAGGCGAGCGCCGCGGTCGTCTGCCGGACCGCGTGGACGACCTGGGACAGGGTCGTGGGCAGCGGCTGGTCGACGCTCATGCCGGCGGCGACCTTGGAGAACATCGCGATCCGGGCCTCGAGCCGCTGGAAGGACAGCACCCGGTCGGTCGCGTCGGTGACGATGTCGACGACGCCCGCGACCCGGCCGTCGGAGAACAGCGGCGCGAACACGACGTCCCAGTAGGTCTCCGTCCCCGGGATCGCGACCCGGTGGGCGGCCTGCCGCACCATCCGGCCGGCGAGCGCGTGGTCGACCAGCTCCTGGACCGTCTCCTGGGTGCCGGGGATCAGCTCGTTCAGGTGGCGACCGGGACGGGTGTAGTCGGCCCCCACCCCCAGGTAGTGCTCGTAGAACGCGGTCCACGTCTTGTTGCACCGCTGCAGCCGCATGTCCGGGCCGAACACCGCGACGCCCATCGGCACCCGGTCGAAGAACAGGTCGAGCAGCTGGGTGTCGAGCGGGTCGGTGGTCGGCGCGACCACCTCGGTCAGCGGGTCGGTCGGCATCGAGGTGCTGCGCAGGGCCGCGGACCCGGCGCGACCGGTGGTCGCCTCGTCGACGGGCTCGGTCACCGCCGTGCGCCCGCGTCCGAGCCCGGCACCAGCCCCTCGCGCACCGCCCACATGGCGGCCTGGGTCCGGCTCGACAGGCCCAGCTTGGCCAGGATGTTGGAGACGTGGGTGCGGGCGGTGCGCTCGGTGACCCGCAGGTGGGTCGCGATCTGCCGGTTCGTCGCGCCCTCCGCGATCCGGACGACCACCTCGCGCTCGCGCGGGGTGAGCCGGCTGTGCTCGTTGCGCGGCGCGCGCAGCGCGGAGGTGAGCGCCTTGGCGGCCGCCGGGTCCAGGTGCACCTCGCCGGCGACGGCGGCGCGCACCGCGTCCGCGACGTCGCTCGCGTCGGCGTCCTTGAGGAGGTATCCGGCCGCGCCCGCCCCGAGCGCCGCGCGGATCTGCTCCTCCTCGACGAAGCTGGTCACGGCGACCACCTCGACCTCGGGCCACCGCTGCTTGATCTCGGTGGTGGTGGCGATGCCGTCCATGCGGGGCATCAGCAGGTCCATCAGCACGACGTCCGGCAGGTCCCCGGACGCCGCCAGCACCGCGAGCTGCTGGAGCGCGGCCCGACCGTCGGAGGCCTGGCCGACGACCCTCATCCGCGGCTCGGTGCCGAGGTACGCCGCGAGCCCCGCGCGGACGACCGCGTGGTCGTCCACCAGGAACACCCGCACGTCCGTCCCGTCGTCCCCGTCCGAACCGCTGTCCATCGCCCTGCCCGCCCTCCGTCGTGACCGGGTCCATCCTGGCCACTCGCGGCCGCACGGGGGCCGGAATCCGCCAACTGCAAGCGGGGGGAGACGAGACGATCCGCACCGCGGTGGCCCGAGCCACCGGCCCGCACGGCCCGTGGCGGGCGCACGAACCGGACGGATCGGTTGTGCAACCCCGCGTTGACGACGAGGTCACCACTCGGGTCTTGTGGGGCTGCCGGGATCGGGCGCAGACTGAGAAAAAGTCTGCGCCCACGGAGCTGGTCACCATGATCCAGAGGTCTCACCCGAACCCCGACGTCCACGCGCCGGACCTGATGCCGGTACTTTCCCGCGGGAAGCACCGCTCGCCCAAGAAGGGCGCCTGCTTCATGGAGCTGGCGTCGTTCCTCGCCGGAGAGCCGTGGTCGGACCACCCGTCCTGCACGCATCCGCTGCTCGCCTCGCTGGCCCGCGACGTGAACGACCACGTCGACGACTACGCCCGCACCCGTCTGGCACCGCTCATCCCCGAGGTGATCGGGCTCAACGGCGACGACCCGCGCGTCGACGCCTGGATCGCGCGCGAGGCCGCCCTCACCGCACTGCCGGTGACCGCCTCGGAGCGGCAGGGCGTGGCGGCGGTCGGGCTGCTGCGCTGCGAGCGGATGCTGAACCATCTCGAGGGTCGCTCCAAGCACCACGTCGACCCGCGCACCGCCGCCCGTCTCGACGAGGTGCCGCAGGCCCGTGACTGGGCCCGCGGGTTCTCCGCCCTGGGCTGGGGCAGCACCAGCAGCTTCGCCAAGCGCAGCGCGCCGGCCATCGTGCACTCGGCGGTCTCGGGCATCGCCGCGGCGGCGGTCTCCGACGCCGACGACATCCTGGTGGACCTGGTGCAGCGCACGATCGTGCTCTGCCGCGGGTGGTTCCGCCACGAGACGCTGCCGGTCGGCGACGACCTGTGGCGCGAGACCGTGCGGATGACGCACCGCCTGGACAGGTCACGCCTCTAGAGCCACGCCCCTAGAGCCACGCCTCGAGCCGGTCCAGCGCCGCCTCCATGTCGGCCGTCGCGCCGGCGAACGACAGCCGCACGAAGCGGTTGCCCACCGCGGTGTCGAAGTCGATGCCCGGCGCCGTCGCGATGCCGGTCTCCGCGAGCAGCCGGTGGCACCAGGTCATCGTGTCGTCCGTCAGGTGGCCCACGTCGGCGTACACGTAGAACGCCCCGTCGGCGGGGGCCAGCCGCTCGATGCCGAGGCGCGGCAGGCCCTCGAGCAGCACCGCCCGGTTGGCGGCGTAGCGCTCGACGTGCCCGTCGCACTCCGCGTACGACGCGTCGCTGAACGCCTCGACGGCGGCGTGCTGGGCGAGCACCGGCGGGCAGATCGTGAAGTTGCCGGTGAGCACGTCGACCGGGCGGCGCAGCTCCTCGGGCACGAGCATCCAGCCGATCCGCCAGCCGGTCATGGAGAAGTACTTCGAGAACGAGTTGAAGACCACCGCCTCGCGCGAGGTCTCCCACGCGGAGGCGTGCTGCGGCGGGGAGGCGTACTCGATCCCGTGGTAGATCTCGTCGCTGATCAGCCGCACGCCGTGCTCCTCGCACCAGCGCGCCAGCGCGGCCAGCTCGGACGGGAACAGCATCGTGCCGGTCGGGTTCGCCGGGCTGGCGACGACCAGGCCCCGCACCGGCCGGTCGAGCTCCTCCAGCAGCTCGACGGTCGGCTGGAAGCGGGACTCGGGGCCGGTCGGCAGCTCGACGACCTCGCAGCCCAGTGCCGCCAGTACGTTGCGGTAGCAGGGGTAGCCGGGTCGGGCGATGGCCACCCGGTCGCCGGGCTCGAAGGCCGCGAGGAACGCCAGCAGGAACCCGCCCGAGGACCCGGTGGTGACGACCACGTCGTCGGGGGACACGTCGAGCCCGTGCATGCGTCGGTGGTGCGCGCAGATCGCCTCCCGCAGCGGCGGGATCCCGAGCGCGACGGTGTAGCCGAGCACCTCCTCGTCGAGCGCCCGGTGGGCGGCGGCCCGGACCGGCGCCGGCGCGGGGGTGGACGGCTGGCCGGCGACGAGGTCGAGCAGGTCCCCGTGGGTACGGCGCCGCTCGGCCGCCGCGGCCAGCAGGTCCATGACGTGGAACGGCGGCACGTTGGCCCGGCTCGCGACGGCGAAGCTCTCGGTCGGGGACGGCACGCACCCACGCTAACCGGGCGAAGCGCACCGGGGTCCGTCGTCTCGTAAGGGAGACCGCCCACACGGACTATGGCGTCTCGCGGGACGGGCACGGCAACGTAGGGGCCAGTGCGGAGCAGGCGTCCGCCACGGTCGCGGCCGTCCTTGTCCATCCCCCGGCGAGGGCGGCCGCTCGTGCGTCCGCGCGCCGTCGCAGCGTCGGGTCGCGCCGTCG